>DATFVD010000661.1:0-5410 GCA_035260505.1 Terriglobales bacterium | reverse complement strand
TGTGGTTGCGGGAGCGGTCCTTCAAGAGGCGGCTGAAGAGAAGACTGTTGAAGAGAATGAAACCTGCGGCCAGACCAGCGAAGGCGAAGGCGCTCCAGGGGAAGATAGGGAAAAGCCAGGATTGGGGAGCGCCGAGGTTGTGGCAGCCGTCAATGTAGGACTCCAGCGGCCAGGGCAGCCAGGTTGGGCGCCAGGTGGTATAGAGAGGCGGAGTTAGTAGCGCGATCGCAGACGCGGCGGCGATGGCGGCGGCCGTTAATGCGGGAGCACAGCGGCTAAAGCCGGATCCCTTGTCGGAGGCATGCGGTATGCCTGAAGGCATACCCTGATACGAATCGCCCGAAGGCATATCTTGATTTGCATCGCGGGTTTTTGTGCAGATAGTCAGGGTGATGCCGCAGAGTAGCGCCATCAGAATCATGGAAAGGCCGATGATGTTGAGGACGTCCACGCGGAGTAAGTCAGACCACGGGGCCCATCCCCATGCGATGAGATATTCCTGCAGGCGGAAGAGGAGTCCGAAGGCGAAGATTTCGGCGCCCCGGCGGAGCATGGTGCGGGTGATTTCGGCGGGGCTCAGGTTCTTGCGAATGAGTTTGTCGGTGACCAGGGCGAAGGATAACCCGGCCAGGAAAAGAAACAGTGGTGCAGGCAGCGTGCCCAGGAGTTGCGAACCTTTGAGGAAACGAGTGTTGCGGGCATCGCCGCCGAGCCAGGCATCGTAACAGTGCGTCTGGAACATGAGGAGGCAGGACAAGCCGCGCATCCAGTCGATCCAGGCGAGACGGGAGGAAGGCGCCGAGGGCACGGACGAAAGTGTAACTTGCTCGCAGGCTGGGGGCCAAGGTCAAAGGAGACGGGCGGGGACGCCCGTCTCTCCATCGGCAATTTGGGGTGCCGGCGAAGGGGCAGATCGCGTCGGCTTGCGCCTGAGCAACAGAGGCGTGCTAGCATTTGCTGGAACCTGTCAGGCTCGTCATGAGACCCCGCCTTTTCCTTGCGATTGTGAAGTTCGCGGCCTGCGTTGCCCTCCTGACCTTTGTTGTTTTCAACCTGGGCGCGGCGAACCTCGCCTTGGCGAAGGCGAAGGACGAGTCGAAGTGGATCGAAGTGCATACAGCGCATTTTTCCGTGATTACGGATGCGGGCGACAAACGCGGACGGGAAGTTGCTTTGCGGATGGAACAGATGCGGTCCATTTTTAGTCAACTGCTTCTGAAAGACAAGTTGAAGATGCCGGCGCCGATCACCGTCATCGCGCTCAAGAGCGACCAGCAGTATGGCATGGTTGCTCCGGCGAAACAGAGCATGGCGGGCGGCTTTTACGTGCCTGGGGCGGATCGGGTTTATATCGTCCTGAATCTTTTTGAAGCCGATCCGTGGCGAGCGGTGGCGCATCCGCTGGCGCATTATCTTTTGAATTACAACTATCCTCCGGCGCAGGGGTGGTTCGACGAAGGGCTTGCGGAATATTTCGGGTCGATACAGATTAGCAAGCAAGTGGAGATTGGAGGCGATCCGGAGTTGGCGCCGGAGTGGCACGAGGACGTGTTCGAAGAAATCCGGCGGGACCCGAATAGGCCACAGTCGCTTACGCAACTGCTGAGTTCGCCGGTATGGCTCTCGATGGTGGACCTGTTCTCGATGAAGCACGATGGTTCGGGGACACGCGAGGGGATACACAACACGCTGTACTACGCGCAGTCGTGGATGGTCGTCCACTATCTGGTGAACAAACACAAGTTGCCCGAGGCGGGGACTTATTTCGATCTGGTGCTGAATCAGAAAGCGCCGGTGGAAAAGGCGATGGTGCAAGCGTTTGATATGTCGCCGGCGCAGATGGAAGACGCGGTGAAGGAGTATTTCAAATCGCTGAGCGGGCTAGGCATTGCGCTTGATCAGGCGAAGAAGCCGAATGTGGATCCGGTGAACATGCCGCAGCCGGACCATTTCGCTCCTCCGTTCGACGGGGACGACATCGGAATGGTGGTTAGTCCGGTGAAGGATGAGGAAGCGAGAGCGGTGATTGGCGACGTAATGGCGCGCGTTCCGGAACATCGCGATCAGGCGCTGCGCGATTTACAGCAGTTGGCGGCGGATCCAAAAGACAATGAGGCGGCGCGTCGCGGGCTGGCCGGGGACGATTTGCGGCAAAAACGGTTTGATGAGGCCGCTGACGAACTGGAAAGGGCGGCGGACTTGAATCCGCTGGACCCGTGGATTTGGTATTACCGGTCTGCCGTGAAGTATCAGAGGGCGCAGGCGACGCGGCAGCAGATGCAGGGGCTGGCGAACATGATGCAGGATTTGCGGGCAGCCGCGGATTGGTATCCGGAGCTAGCCGACGCTTATAACATGCTGGGCATGGCGCGAGTGGAGGGGGGAGGAATCAACTCTGCGCTGGAGGCGCAACGGCAGGCGATCGCTCTAGCGCCGCGAAATGTGGAATACCAGTTCAACCTGGGACAGATTTATGTTGCCGGTAAGAAATGGGATCTGGCCCGGGAAGTGTTTACGCGGCTGAAGGCGGGACCGGACCGGGCGGCGGCGGCAGCGGCGAAACAGCAATTGGACGATCTGGAGACGCTGCAGAAGTATGGTGTGCGTCCGCAGCGATCGGGGGCAAATGCGGGTGCGGCGGCGGACGCGAATTCGTCGCAAGATCAAGATGACGAGGCCGATGCGGCGCCGAAACCGGTGCCCGCCAAGCCGGGGCTGACCGGGCCGGTGCGATTTCTGAAAGGGAAAATCGTAAGTAGTGACTGCTCGAAGGCTCCCGAGGCGACGGTTACGATCCTGAGCGGCATGACGACTTACAAGCTGCATGCTTCGGATTACAAATCGTTGCAGGTGATTGGGGAGGACCAGTTTTCCTGCGAGTGGAAGAATCGTCTGGTGTCGGTGAACTATCGGGCGGCAGGGAAGAATGAAGGAGAATTAGTGTCGGTTGAGGTGCGTTGAGAGCGACGAAGGTTTGAAGGTTTCAGAACTTGTGCGGCGCTGGGAGCCACGGGAAAATGTGCGAAGATGGTCTTCGGGAGAGCGCGAATGGAGAATCCACTCAAGCTTAAACGCATTCACCACATCGAATTCTGGGTGGGCAACGCCCGGCAGGCCGCTTACTTCTATCGCAAGGGGTTCGGCTTTTCGCAGGTTGCTTACAGCGGACTGGAAACAGGCCAGCGGCAGCGAACGTCTTATGCGCTGAGTCAGGGCAAGGCGAACTTCGTTCTGACTACGCCCATGACGCCGGACGATTTGGCCGCGGATCACATCCGAAAGCATGGAGATGGAGTGCGGGATATCGCGCTGGAAGTGGAGGATGCGGACGAGGCGTTTGAGGAAGCAGTGCATCGTGGAGCGCAGCCAGCCGAGGAACCGCATGACATGAAGGATGGACACGGCAAGATTCGTCGTGCCGCGGTTCACACCTATGGCGACACGATTCACTCGCTGATTTCCTATAAGGATTACAAAGGGCCGTTTCTGCCGGGGTTCATGGCGGCGCCGCTGGCAGGGGACGAATGTGGCATTCTGCGGATTGACCACATCGTGGGGAATGTGGAACTGGGGAAAATGCAGTACTGGGCGGATTACTACACGCGTGTGTTCGGTTTCCATCGGTACATCACTTTCGACGACAAGGATATTTCGACTGAGTACAGCGCGTTGATGAGCATCGTAATGTCGGACGATTCACATTCGGTGAAATTTCCAATCAATGAACCTGCTCCGGCGCGCAACAAGAGCCAGATTCAGGAATACATCGAGGCCTACGGAGGAGCGGGGGCGCAGCACATCGCGCTGCAGTGCAAGGACGTCATGTATACGGTAGGCAAGTTGCAGCGCAACGGGCTCGATTTTCTGCGGGTTCCCGACGCGTATTATGAGGCGCTGCCCTCGCGGGTCGGGCCGGTGGATGAATCTCTGGCGGAGTTGCGCTCGCTGGGTATACTTGTGGACCGCGATGAGGAAGGCTACCTGCTGCAGATTTTCTCGAAGCCGGTGGAGGATCGGCCGACCGTGTTTTTCGAAGTGATCCAGCGAAAGGGCAGCCGCGGATTTGGAAAAGGGAATTTCAAGGCGCTGTTTGAATCGATTGAGATGGAACAGGCGCGACGAGGGAATTTGTAGGCCATGGCTAACGCGAGACCTACGACTGCGAAAGCGAAGATGCCAGCGAGCGCGTTGCGCTACCAATCGGGATTCGGGAACGAGTTCGCCAGCGAGGCAGTGGAAGGTGTGTTGCCGCGCGGGCAGAATTCTCCTCAGAAAGTGGCGCACGGGTTGTATGCCGAACAACTGAGCGGCACGGCATTCACAGCGCCGCGCGGCGTGAATCGCCGGACGTGGCTTTACCGGATGCGTCCGTCGGTGGCGCACAAGCCGTTCGAACCCATCAGCCCGGGAAGGCTGCGCAGCGCGCCGCTCGACGAAGTGCCCACACCGCCCAACCAGTTGCGTTGGGGGCCAATTCCAATTCCGAGCCCTTCACAGCGCACCGACTTCATCGACGGTCTTATCACCATGGCGGGTAATGGAAACGCCCACACGCATTCGGGCGTTGGAATTCACATCTATGTTGCCAATGCCTCGATGACGGATCGTTTTTTCTACAACGCCGATGGAGAGATGTTGATCGTGCCGCAAATGGGACGGCTGCTGCTGCGGACAGAGATGGGAGTTCTCGAAGCCGGGCCCGGCGAGATTGCGGTGATCCAACGGGGAATTCGTTTTCGCGTCGAACTGCAGGAGAAAGAAGCGCGTGGTTATATCTGCGAGAACTATGGCGCGCTGTTTCGTCTGCCGGATCTGGGACCGATTGGCGCGAACGGACTGGCGAATCCGCGCGACTTTCTGGCTCCAGTCGCGGCGTTTGAAGATCGAGAAGGCGATTACCGGATTGTGACCAAGTTCCAGGGAAAACTCTGGGCGGCTGCGATCGATCATTCGCCGTTGAATGTTGTTGCGTGGCATGGCAACTACGTGCCCTACAAGTACGATCTGGCGAATTTCAATTGCATTAACACGGTGAGCTTCGACCATCCCGACCCATCGATTTACACGGTACTGACTTCACCTTCCGAAATTCCTGGAACCGCGAATGTTGACTTTGCGATCTTTCCGCCGCGATGGATGGTGTCGGAGCATACGTTTCGCCCGCCGTGGTTTCACCGCAATTTTATGAACGAGTTCATGGGGCTGATCCACGGCGAATATGACGCAAAGGCGGAAGGCTTCGTGCCGGGCGGCTGCAGCCTGCACAATTGCATGGCGGGCCATGGGCCGGACACCGAAACATTTGAGAAGGCGAGCAAGGCAGAGCTGAAGCCGGTCTATGTAGGCGACACCATGGCGTTCATGTTCGAGACGCGCTTTGTTTGCCAGCCGACGAAGTTTGCGCTGGAGA
>DATFVD010000660.1:0-5134 GCA_035260505.1 Terriglobales bacterium | reverse complement strand
GACGATGTTGTAGTTGCCCTCGCTCATGATGTACTCGGCGGCCATGAGAAATTCTTCGAGCGTAGCCGAGATGCCGCGCTTCAACAGGACGGGCTTGCGGGCGCGTCCAGCGCGCTTGAGCAGAGAGAAGTTCTGCATGTTGCGGGCGCCAATCTGGATAACGTCAGCGTACTTGTCGACGAGGTCGAGCGACTCGTAATCCACGGCTTCGGTGACGATGAGCAGTCCGAAGCGGTCGCGGATTTCGGCCATGATCTTCAGCCCTTCTTCGCCCAGTCCCTGAAAAGAATAAGGAGAAGTGCGCGGCTTGTAAGCGCCGCCGCGGAAGAACTGCGCTCCGGCGCTGGCCACGCGCTCGGCAGTTTTAAATGCCTGATCGCGAGTCTCGATGCCGCACGGGCCCGCGATGATGGCGAGGTCGGGACCTCCGATGGTGACGAGTGAACCTTTCAAATGCGAATCTGAGAACTTGATAACCGTGTTATCGGGCTTGGTGTCGCGACTAACCAGCTTGTAAGGCTTCGAGACGCGGATGACCTCCTGCACTCCAGGCATTTCTTCCAGTGTCCCGGATTCGACCTCGCCCTGATTACCGGTGATGCCGATGGCAGTCCGCTGTGCGCCGGGCATGGAGTGCGGACGGTATCCAAGCGATTCGATTTTCTGGCAAACCGCGCGCACCTGCTCTTCAGTGGCCTGCGCTTGCATTACGACCAGCATGTAGAACCTCGAAAGTAAGTTTAGCGTTCGCGTCGGAGTAGGGCAAACGAAGCGCCAAGCCCAATCCACGGAATCGCTGAGGCCCGTGTAAAATCAACGATTACTCTTTACCAAACTATCCTTATCTATGCCACAGGAAGACCAACCCGTCACCGCCGCCCGCGAAGAGCGTTACGACGCGCAGCGCATCGAACAAAAATGGGCTGAGCGCTGGCAAAGCGATCCGTCGCTGTATGCTGCCGAGGCCCATCCCACAAAGCCGAAGTACTACGTCTTGGAGATGCTTCCCTACCCTTCGGGCGCGCTGCACATGGGACACGTCCGCAACTATTCCATCGGCGACGCGCTGGCTCGCTACATGTGGATGAACGGCTACAACGTGCTCCATCCCATGGGCTGGGATTCGTTTGGCCTGCCGGCCGAGAACGCCGCCATCAAGAACAATACCCCGCCGAAGCAGTGGACGCTAGCCAATATTGCGGCCATGAAGCTTCAAATGAACCGCCTCGGCTTCGCCTATGACTGGTCGCGCGAGGTTACCACCTGCCTGCCGGATTACTACCGCTGGAATCAGTGGTTCTTTCTTAAGCTCTACGAAGCCGGACTGGCCTATCGCAAGAAGAGCAAGGTGAACTGGTGCCCGCAGTGCGCGACGGTTCTGGCGAACGAGCAGGTTGTGGCTGGGATGTGCTGGCGTCATGAGGACCAGCCCGTCGAGCAGCGCGAACTCGAACAATGGTTCTTGCGCATCACAAAGTACGCCGACGAGTTGCTGCGCGACCTGGAAAGCTTGCAAGAGTGGCCGGAAAAAGTCCGCATCATGCAGCAAAACTGGATCGGGCGCAGCGAAGGCACGCTCGTGGATTTCGATCTCGGCGGAACCGTGGGGCCAGCGGGATCAACGATCACGGTTTTCACCACGCGCGTGGACACGATCTATGGCGCCACCTCGGTGCAGTTGGCCCCCGAGCACCCGATCGTGTGCGACATGATTGCTCGCGACACCGACCTGCGCGCCAAGGTGGAGCAGTTGGTCGCCGAGCAGCGCAAAGCAAAAGAAGCGGGCGACATTGGCGCGATTGAGAAGCACGGCGTGTTCACCGGCCGCTACGCCAAGAATCCCTATAACGGCGAACCGGTCCCGGTGTGGGTAGCGAACTACATCCTGATCGACTACGGCACCGGCGCGATCATGAGCGTACCGGCGCATGATGAGCGCGATTACGAATTCGCCATGAAGTACAACCTCGAGATTCGACTGGTGATTCTGCCGCAGTCAAACGACGACGAAACCATGGCGGAGCCGGCGCTGCCGTTTACCGCTATGAATGCCTTCCTGGTGAACTCTGGCGAGTTCAACGGGCTGACCTGCGCAGACGCGATAAAGAAGATGTCAGCCCGTGCCGCAGAAAAGGGCTTTGGCAAGCCGACCGTCACCTTCCGAATAAAGGATTGGGGCATCTCCCGGCAGCGCTATTGGGGCACGCCCATTCCGATGGTGTATTGCGAGAAGGACGGTGTGGTGCCGGTCGCCGAGAAAGATTTGCCCGTAATTTTGCCCGACAACGTGCCAATTACGCTAGCCGGCGGATCGCCGTTGATGAATGTGCCGCAGTTCCTGAATACAACTTGTCCGAAGTGTGGCGGCCCAGCCCGGCGCGAGACCGACACCATGGATACGTTCGTCGATTCATCCTGGTACTTCTACCGCTACGCCGACGCGCACAATGACAAGGCGCCGTTCGACTCCGCAAAAATCGCTTACTGGTTTCCCATTGATCAATACATTGGCGGCGTCGAGCATGCCATTCTCCACCTTATTTATTCGCGCTTCTGGACGAAGTTCATGCGCGACATGGGCCTCGTGAAAAACGACGAACCAATTGCGCGCCTGTTCACGCAGGGGATGGTGATCAAGAACGGCGCAAAGATGTCCAAGAGCATGGGCAACGTTGTGTCCCCGGACGAGATGGTGGCGCGCTACGGAGCGGACGCCGCGCGGCTCTACAGCTTGTTCGCAGCGCCTCCCGATCGCGACCTCGACTGGCAGGAATCGGGGATCGACGGCATTCAGCGTTTCATGGGGCGCGTCTATCGGTTCTATTTACGCAATCCCGTAGAGACCGGGCTTGCCCCCTCTCCACCTGCCCAGTCTCAAACGTTGTCACCCAAAGCTCGCGACCTTCAGCGCAAGCTCCACCAGACCATCAAGCGCGTGAGCGACGACTTCCAGGGCCGCTGGCACTTCAACACCTGCATCGCGGCCATCATGGAACTGGTGAACGAGATTTATGGCGCCGAGTCCGCCGGCAAAATCCCCGCTTCGTTGATCGCCGACGTGCGGCGCAACATCGCACTCATGCTCGCGCCCATGGCGCCTTACCTGGCGCACGAATTGTGGGAGATGACCGGCGAGACGGGCAATCTGCTGAAATCCCCATGGCCGAAGTACGATCCCGCGTTAGCAGCAGAGGACGAGATCGAGATTCCGGTGCAGGTCAATGGGAAGCTGCGCGGGCTGGTAGTGGTGCCGGCGAGCGCAACCAATGATCAGGTCGAACAAGCCGCACTCGCCGACGAAAAAGTTAAGGCAGCAATTACAGGCAAGCAGATCGTAAAGAAGATTGTGGTGCCGAACAAATTAGTGAATATCGTTGTGCGGTAAATGATACGCCGTGAAAAAAGTGCGGGCACGCTTCGACAAAGCGAGCCCGCTCGAAAGTGTTGTGAATCAGCCCTGCCGCCGGAGCTTACTCTCCGAACACCAAAGCCTGATTTCTCTTGTTGAAGTCAATCTCGTCGATTTCCTTCGCGTTGTCGCTAGTCGACTTGGTGACGACCGCACTGTACGGCGCAGGCCCAGGCAGATCTTTCAACTTGCCTTCCGCAGTGGCGACAGTTTTGCCGTTCTGCAGGATTTCGACTTTGACAGCGCCGTCGGATCCTTCTTGCCATTGGGCTTTGTAGTCCCCGGCGCGAAGGTCAGTTGAACCGACTCGGGCTGTGTCGAATAGCGTAAAGTTGCCTTGATTCTTGCTGGCTGCGAAGGTGACGGTGGTTAGCGCAACCGTAAGCGTGGCCAGCGAGGTCAGACGTGCTAGTGCTTTCATGATCTTAATCCTCCTCAGATTAGATGGTTGAGGTTATGGAATGCCGACTGCGCTTCAAGAACGTCACGCTGCACGGACGTTGCGCCCCACACTGCGCCTACTCGGCCTGATTGCTTGCGAATTTTCTTATATCCATATGAGATGCCCCACCGGAAATCCGGTTGCATAATTCCGATTGCATAATTCTGGTTGCATAATGATTGACGTGATTATTAACGTGCCGCCGGCGCCCACGATCTGCGATTTACACAACCTGACACTAGCCACTCCACCGCAACCCGCTTTACACTTCTGAAGCGAATCTGAGACACTCATCCGTGGAAACCCAATCCATCGTTGTCCTCGACTTTGGCGCGCAATATTCGCAATTAATCGCTCGCCGCATCCGCGAACAGAAAATCTTTTCGGTCGTCCTCCCCTTCAACGCCAGCCTGAAAGAAATTCGCAGCTACTCTCCGGTGGGGATCATTCTCTCGGGCGGCCCTTCCTCGGTGTATGACAAAGACGCGCCGCTGGCCGACAAGAGCGTCTTCGATCTCGGCATCCCCGTGCTCGGCATCTGCTACGGATTGCAATTTATGGTGTACGCGCTAGGCGGGAAAGTACGACCCGCCGCTAAACGCGAGTACGGACACGCCAAAGTTGAGATCCAGCACTCCGACTCACAACTTTTTCACGGACTGCCTAAGCTGCTCGCGGTGTGGATGTCGCATGGCGACGAGGCCGAAGAGCTGCCTTCGGGATTCCGGCTGACGGCGAAGACACCGAATGCCGTTGCCGCCATCGAAAACGCTGAAAGAAAGATGTGGGCGGTGCAATTCCATCCCGAGGTGCATCACACGCCGCTGGGTTCAGACATCCTGCGCAATTTCGCCGTAAATATCTGCGGCGCGAAGCCGACTTGGACGCCGCAGCACTTTATCGACGCGACCGTGGCTCAGATAAGACAGCAGGTCGGCAGCGGGCGCGCCATCTGCGCGCTTTCCGGCGGAGTGGATTCTTCCGTCGCGGCGGTCCTGGTGGACAGGGCGATGCGCGATGCATCCGGGAAATCGCGGCTGACTTGCGTCTTCGTCAACAATGGCGTCCTACGCAAGAACGAGTTCGAGAAAGTGCAGAAAAATCTGCGCGACAATCTTGGACTGCATCTGGTTGCGGTCGACGCCACCGAACGCTTCATGCGGAAGCTGGCTGGCGTCATCGATCCGGAGACGAAGCGCAAGATTATCGGCAACGAGTTCATCGAAGTCTTCGACGACGAAGCGAAGCGCATTCTAAAAGAGGAAAGTGAAGTCGAGTGGCTC
>DATFVD010000659.1:0-5497 GCA_035260505.1 Terriglobales bacterium | reverse complement strand
TGTCGGCGAAAACCGGCATCAGCACGGTGTAGGGCATTCCGACCAGGCTGACCAAGCCAATTAATAAGAGCAGCGAGCGTATGATCTTTGTCCGGTTGACCCAGCGGAATCCTTCGATAATGTCTTCGATCGGGGAATGGCTAGTGCTGCGCGGAGCGGAGCGCACCTTCATGAGCAGCAAGCCTGTGATCACGGCAACGTAGCTGATGGCATTCGCGGCAAAGCACCAGCCTTCGCCAATTTTCGACACCAGTATTCCGGCTACCGCGGGACCAAGAACACGCGCGCCATTGAACATCGACGAATTCAGCGCGATGGCGTTCATCAGGTCTTGTTTGCCGACCATGTCGATGAGGAAGGACTGACGGCCGGGAATGTCGAAGGCGTTCACCACTCCGAGTAGGCCCGCCAGCACGAAGATGTGCCAGACATGGATGTGTCCGCTCAGTGTTAGCCATGCCAGAATCCCTGCGAGGATCATGGAGGTGGTCTGGGTGGCGATCACGAGGCGCTGGCGATTGACACGGTCGGCGGTGATTCCTCCGAGCGGAGCGAAGAGAAAGACGGGAATCTGGCTGGCAAAGCCGACGGTTCCCAGCAGCAGCGCGGATCCCGTTAGACGGTAGACGAGCCACGCCTGGGCTACGCTCTGCATCCAGGTGCCGGTCAGGGAGATGAGTTGTCCGCTGAAGAAGAGCTGAAAATTGCGGTGGCGAAGGGCGCGCAGGGTTGTCGCCCATTTCGACGGAGACGCAGTTTTCGCTCCCTTTTTCTTATCCGTAGTGGAATTTGGCGTTCGAGTCACCCTTTTAGAACTTTTTCACATCTTTGGGATGACGGCAAGGGAGGGCGGCCAATGGCAGAGGTGCGGAGGAAGCTGAAAGGGTCGTTTCGGCGTTTATCGGTACGCTACCTGACAATGTCTGTTCACGGCCTGTTCACGGTCGGTTCCCGTCCTATGAAGATTTCCACAGCTCAGCCAGCCGCGGACAATTTGGAACTTCCCCGCCGGTCCGATCCGCGATAGAGTTAGGGGTGCAGTGATCTGAGATCTGGATCGGGCAAGAATGGACGTATGAGTGATGAGCGCAGATCCTAATCGTCTTGAACATTATATTGAACGCCGAGGCGCGCAGCGTTTCGAAGTGAATCTGCCATTGGCGGTTGATTTCGAGGGACGGACTGTGCCCGGATTTACTCAGGACTTGAGCGGCCGCGGAATTTTCTTTTATGCCGAGGCGGCGCTCCCGGCAGGGGCAGTTGTGGAATTGACGTTTACGATGCCCTCCGAAATCACTTTGGCGGAAAACATGCCTGTTCGGTGTCGTGGACGGGTATTGCGAGCCTCCTCTTCCCAGGCTGGCCATTCCCACCTGGGCGAGCGAAACGGGATTGCTGTGCAGCTTGATTCCTACCAGTACCTACCCTCGAATGAGCCGACGGCTCAATTCGTGCGCGTTTCGTCCTCGAGTGCCGGCGGAGCGACTTCCGGCCACCTGCCGCGCTAGGCCTGACTTTCGGCGCTGTCGTCTTTTCAAGCGCTGCCCTTTGCCTTACAATTGGGTAAACCAGCAGTCCGGCGGTTCCTTCACCCAAATTGAGATCCGCCGGCGACCTGCCGCTTCGTCTGAGGTCCCCCTTCGATTACGAAGGTCATTTGGCCTCGACGTTGGAAGTTCGTAGCATGGCAATGAACGCAGAGAATCGAGTTATGCCCGGGATCGCTGTCGCCCTCCTGACCGAGGACCGCGAACAATCCGTAGTACTGAACAGCCGGGTGGAGAGCACCAATCTGGCCCGAACGGTGTTGAGCCATGTCGGTTTCCCTCCGGGACCGGGCGATGCCGTGATGCGTCAACTGCAGGACCAGCACGCTGAAGTTGTCCTGGTCAGTATCGATCCGCAAAATCCGCAGCGAGCCATCCGCACCATCGAGCTGATCCACGCCAACATTCCGGGAGTCACGATTTTTGCGGTGGGCGAGATGAATCAGCCCACGAACATTGTTTCCGCGATGCGGGCGGGAGCGCGCGAGTTTCTGGACCACGCCTCCAGCCGCGAGGTCTTGATCGAGGCGTTCACCCGGTTCTCGGCCACATTGAGCCGCGCGCAGCGCAGTGCCAGTAAAGCGCGCGTCATCACTTTTCTAAACGCCAAGGGCGGAGCCGGCGCTACCACGACCGCGGTGAATACCGCCGTCGCGTTGCAGGAGGCTCACGGGCGTGTGGTGCTGGTGGATTTCGCTCCCATCGGACACGCCGCGCTGCAGCTAAATTTGCGGCCTCAGTTCACGATCATCGATGCGCTGCAAAACCTGCATCGCATGGACGGTTCGCTCCTCGACGGCCTGATGACGCCGTATCGCAATGGACTTCATCTGCTGGCCGGCGCTCAGCAACCGCACAACGCGATCCCAACCGCGTCGGAACTGGCGCGTCTCTTCGACCTGCTGGTAAACCAATATCACTTTGTCGTGCTCGATTGCTCCGGCCGGATGGATGCGACGATGCAAATGGTCTGCGACCTATCGAATGCCGTGTTGCTGGTCGCGCAGACCGACGTCGTTTCGCTCTGGAGCGCTGGCCGGATTCACGGGTTTCTGCAGGACGGAGCCGGCCGCGATCGTCTGCGAATCGTGCTCAACCGCTACAAGAAGATTCCCGGCTTTACCGACGAGGATGTGGAGAAAGCCACCAACTGCAAGGTGCTCTGGAAGTTGCCCAACAATTTTCAGGTTGTCGCACCCGCGATTGACAAGGGCAGCCCAGTGGCGGCGCAGGGGAATCACGAGATTGGCCGGTCTTATCAAGGATTGGCTGCGGAACTTGCCGGCGCGACTACGACCGCCGATGGCGCCCTCTCGCTGCTCTACCAGCATGACAAGGGCGACGGCAAGAAGCGTGGCGCCGGCCAGCTGGTTGTCTCGCCGATGCGCGCCGGGCAGTAGATCTACTCGCTGCATTTCCTTTTCAATCTCCGTAATCTTGGTTTTATTCCTGCAATCTGACCTCTCACCGCTGCAATTTCCCGGCTTTGTTAGAATCAGGGTTCGCCATGACATTCGATGTGGTCGGCATTCTGTTCAAGATGATCGCGTTCCTGTTTGCCATCAGCGTGCATGAGTCCGCCCATGCGTGGACGGCTTCACGGTGTGGTGATCCGACGGCTCGTATGTTGGGACGGGTATCGCTGAATCCGATTCGCCACATCGATCCGATTGGAACGATCCTGCTGCCGATCGTCGCTGCCGTAAGCGGATTTACGGTCCTGGGGTGGGCCAAGCCGACGCCTGTCGACCCCCGCAACTTCCGTAATCCCTTGCTTGATGACATCCTGACATCAGTGGCCGGGCCGGTGAGCAATTTCATTGTTGCTACGTGCGCTGTCCTTCTTCTCTGGATCATTTCCCTGACATCGGCGACGGGGCGGTCGATCATCCACGGACTGGGACCCGCAGATTTGGGGATGGCGACTTCGGTTCTTGAGCCAACGGTTCAACTGGCTTTGAGTTTCATCGAGATCAATGTGGTGCTGGCTGTCTTCAATCTGATTCCCGTGCCCCCGTTAGATGGAAGTCACGTGATCCGGCACTTTCTCTCTGATTCCGTCCGTCGCGTCTTTGACAGCATAGGGATTTTCGGTTTACTGGCTCTGGTTTACCTCGGGAAGCCGTTGTTGCGGGCGCTGATCAACCCGTTCCTAGATTTCTACTTTTCCATGGTGGGCAAATTCTGAATGGCAACTCCTTCGACTAAGAAGAAGCGCGTGTTGAGCGGAATGCGCTCGACCGGCAAGCTGCACCTGGGAAACTACGTGGGCGCGCTCGAAAACTGGGTTCGCATGCAGGAGCAGTATGACTGCTTTTTCTTTATCGCCGACTGGCACGCGCTGACCACCGACTACGCGGACACGTCGCGTCTGAAAGAAAACTCCGTCGAGGTGCTGCTGGATTGGCTGGCGGCGGGGCTTGATCCGGCGAAGTGCGTGATGTTCATCCAGTCCCACGTGCCGGCGCACGCGGAATTGCACCTGCTGCTTTCGATGATCACTCCCCTCGGATGGCTGGAGCGCGTCCCGACGTACAAAGAGCAGAAGGAAAACATCAAGGAAAAAGACCTGGGCACGTACGGGTTTCTTGGCTATCCCGTCTTGCAGTCGGCAGATATTTTGATCTATAAAGCGGACGTCGTCCCGGTCGGCGAAGACCAGGTGGCGCACGTTGAGTTGACACGGGAAATTGCGCGGCGGTTCAACGGGTTCTACGCTGGGAAACGCGAATATGTTTTCCCGGAGCCGGCGTCCCTGCTTACGCCCGCACCCAAGCTGCCGGGCACCGACGGGCGGAAGATGTCGAAGTCTTATGGCAACACGGTCATGCTCACCGATCCCGAGCCGGTGGTGCGGCTGAAGCTGAAGACGATGGTCACTGATCCTGCTCGTGTGCGGCGCACCGATCCGGGCAATCCTGACGTTTGCCCGGTGGGCGACCTGCACAAAATATTCAGCTCCAAAGAGACGATGGCGAGAGTATATGAAGGATGCCGGTCGGCGGGAATCGGCTGCATCGAGTGCAAGAGCTGGGCGGCCGACGCCCTGGTAAAGATTCTTACCCCGATGCAGGAGCGGCGAAAAAAATACGAGGACAATCCGCGGCTCGCCTGGGATATTCTGGAGGCTGGCTCGGCTCGCGCTCGCGAGGTTGCAGGCGCCACGATGGACGAAGTACGCAGGTCGATGGGTCTGGACTACAGTCCGGGCTTTATTCCGATTTCTGAGCCGGCGAAGGGTTCTTCGAAGTGACCAAATTGCCTCAACCCGTTTCAGAACATACGCCCGTCGAGGGTTCTCGGCAGGGCACGGTTCGGATGGCACCGGCGGAGAGCAATTTCGCCGCACGGGAAAGCAATTCGGCCGCGCGGGGGAGCAGTTCCGCCGCGACTAAACCCGGCAAAGGCGATGGCAACGATTTCCCGTTCGCCATTGCGCTTGGCGAAATCTATGATGGACCGCTCGACTTACTGCTCGATCTGATCCGCAAGCAGGACATCAACATCTACGACATCCCCATTGCTCGGATCACAGCACAGTACCTCACTTATGTCGAGCGCATCCGCGAACTCGACGTGAACATTGCCTCCGAGTTCATCTACATGGCGGCGGTGCTGATTCACATCAAGTCGAAGATGTTGCTGCCGCGTGATCCGCTTGCCCCCGCCGACGCGTTGGAGGATCCTCGCAACGAACTGGTCAACCGCCTGCTCGAGCACGAAAAGTTCAAATCCGCCGCGCAAATGCTTTTGCAAAAACAGCAGATTGAAGACGCGGTGCTGAGCAACCCGGCAATCAGTGAGTTCATGGACGCCGAGGGCGCAGAGCCCGAACTCGCCGCTGATGTGATTGACCTGGTCAAAACCTTTCAGCAGATACTGGACCGGGCACGTTCGCGGCCGATTCTCGAAGTGGACGAAGAGACTGTAACTGTCGGCCAGATGATCCA
>DATFVD010000658.1:0-4582 GCA_035260505.1 Terriglobales bacterium | reverse complement strand
AGGCACACGCTGATTCCGGGCGGATTGTCCGCAACTCTTACCTAATCGCGTTATGTCAGAGTTGCCCGTCATCCACTCGCAGTCGGGCAAGTTCCGAATGGAGCTTCCAAGCTCTCGCAAGCCAACTTTCGGGGTGTCCGGTAGCGCGTTAGTCAGGATTTTATCTCAGAACGCGCAAGGTCGAAGAATCCGATGCGTCTTTTGCAGGGGACGATCAGAAATCCTCTATCTGCCAAACATTCTTGCTAGGGCTGACCTCCAATATGGCCAGCAATCGCCCGTCGGGAGATGGGATGGCGTACCCGATGAAATTGCTGGAGCGGAGCAGGACTGAAACGTTGCCATCGAGTGAAACCTTCAGTAATGCACTATCCGATTCATGATGCCAGCCAACGAGGAGGCTCCTTCCATCCGAGGACCAGTCTATATGCATCAATCCGTTCCATCCTTTTACAGCCATGTCGCGCGTTTTGCCCGAAGATACGGACCGAAGTTGGATCGTTCCTTGATTGGAACCAACAGCGACGATTGCTCGTTGCGAACCGTCGGGGGACAAGCTCCAAAAACCCTCGGGATCGATTTGCGGTGGGCCTGTGATTTTGCCGCTCCTCACATCGAACGGGAAGGTCTCCCTGGTATTCCCCTTCGTGACGCTGTACAAGCAGATCGTCGATGGCGAGCGCGCACACTCTACGGCGAAGATGGCTACGTCTTTGAGGACCGATCGAGGAGCTCCGCCAGCCACGGGAATGGCGAAAAGAGAAGAAGGAGCCTCCGGACCGGCGGATTTAGGGGTCGCAACATACAAGATGTCTGAACCGTCGGGCGTCACTCTGGGTTGCGAGAGCTGCTGGTCTGCGGCACTCGCTAGACTCTCCGCCAATGGCTGATCGATGGCCTGTTTGAAAATCTCAAAAGTACCATTTCGATCTGAATAAAACAGGACTGCCGCGCTGTCTGGTGTCCAGGAGGTCGGGATGCTTGCACTCTCATCGAGCGTCAGCCGCCTGTGTGCGAGCAATGTTGTGCCGTCCGCTGTCAGCGCGCCTATGTAAATACTAGGCGACCAATTTTCTCTTACGAAGACAAGTGCTTTCCCGTCGGCGCTTCCGGTAACTTGCGTAATCGAACCGTTTCCTTGGGTAATGCGTTTTGGGGGATCAGAAATCTTTCCCGCTTGCGGCAGTGATACCGTCCAGACGCCTGAGTCTCCAGGGCCTGAGGTTCGCTGGGCGTTAAGGGCGTACATCAAGCGGCCATCTGGTAGCCAATGCAGCGCAGGAGTTAGGCCACTGTCTGAAAAAAGGGTCTGGGCACTTGCGCTCTCCCATTCATTTACCTCAACCGAACCCGTCAGCGCGTTGTACGCTAATGCTGTTCTGACGTACGCGATTCGTTTGCCGTCGGGAGACCACGTCGGCGTTCCCACCCCCGAACCCTTATCGGCTGCAACCTTGATCGGATCTGTTCCGTCGGAACGCATGATCCATTGTTCCCGACCAAGCAAACCACCGTAAGCCACTTCAACCCGCCGGAACGCGATGTGCAGCCCATCCGGAGATACTGATCCTCCCAAGGCGTCATTTGCCAGTTGACGGGGCGAGCCTCCGAAGACCGAAATGCTCCACAAGGCTGGCCTTCCTCGCTGGTCCTTCCGAGACACTAGTAAGTGCGAACAATCGGGGAACCAGTCGTCCACCTGGACAGAGAAGTTCGGCGGCAAGGGTACGGGGTGGGTTTCACCCGTTCGAAGCTGCTTCAGATAGATACCTTTAGTGTCCGTGTAGGCGAGGAACTTGCCGTCGGGAGAGATGCCTGCGCTGATTACGCCATTTTCCGATGAATTCGAGGTTAGCTTACGTTCTATGATGCCCGTGCGCCGCACCGGGAGCCGCCACACTGCCCAGACAAGAACGCCTATCGCGATCAATGAGAGGAAAGCAACGGCGATCCGCAGGAAAGACGACTTGCTTCGCGCAGGGGAACCAGCGATTGCGATTTCGCTTGTGGCGGAGGAACCATTGACCGGCGCGATGAACCGGTAGCCACGCCGAGCGAGGGTCTCAATGAACACCGGTGCGTCCGCCGATTCGCCCAGCGCATCGCGCAACCTCTTGATGGCAGCATTCAGGCTATGATCGAAATCAACGAAGGTATCCTCAGGCCAGAGTTTGCTGCGTAGTTCCTCTCGAGTAACGATTTTTCCTGGATTTTCCAGCAGCGCGGCCAACACTTGAAACGGCTGTTCCTGGAGTTTTACTTTCTGCCCCGCGTGGCGGAGTTCGCCGGTTTGTAGCTCAAGCTCGAACGTGCCGAACCGGACGATTGAGGATGAGGAATTGACTGACATGGGAAACTTCCAAGTAGCCGAAGTCTAGCACTTTTCGGTGCGCAGTTCCGACGTGACATCGCTCCCTACCAGGTGTGAGAACCATGTGCTCCTGACGCTCTCCCGACTTGCTTCGCTAGCTTCCGGGTGGTCGCTAGCCTTGATCGGAAACGCCTCGGGCGAGGAGTTCCCTGGAAGACGAAGAATTGCATTCGAGACGTTTTCGATAAGGAGACTAGGAGGAAGCCGCTGGCGCTTGCGGCGGACGCGTTGAGTTATGGGATTTGAATGGCAGTTTGGTACCGAGTCGAGAACCGGGAGAGCACCGGCGAACGGGAAGGGCGGTGTGGAGAGTATCGACGGCGCCGAAAATGTCAGCAGCAGGCCGTCGGGACGATTGCGCAAGATCGTGCCGGCAAGAGATGAACACACGGATGGGTCGGCGTGCGAGAGCACGTCTGCCAGGCGCGACTGAGGAAAGCGCTACGAAGAATCGAAGTAAGCGCATGTTGATAACTCCGCAGCGGTAAATCTCTGAATCACGATCATAGCCGCGCCGCAGCGCGGGCAGTGCCAAAGGGTAGAACTCTCTGGGGAAATTTGGCAGGCCCCGGTTTCTGCGGGCGTAGGGGAGTCGCAGGCGAACAGTTGCTGGCACAGCGCCAAGCGAGAGACACGCCAGCGGTTCGCGAGAAATCCGAAGTGACGGATGCGTACGAACCCTTTGGGGAGCACGTGGAGAAAGAAGCGGCGCAAGAACTCTGTGGCGGCAAGCGTCATCTGCCCTTGCTTGCCCCCGTGGGCGTAATTCTTCCATCGGAAAGTGACGCGCTCTTGCTCGAAGGCTAGCAACCGATGATTGGAAATGGCCACGCGATGGGTGTAGCGGCCCAGATAGCGCAACACCTGCAGGGGACCACCGAAGGCGGGCTTGGCATAGACCACCCAGTCGTGGCGGTGCAGACGGCGAATCAGTTTCGAGAACTGCTCGGAGTCGGCCAGCGCTGCGGCGGGACCAGCGCAGTATAGTTTTTTGCCGCGGTAGAGGTGTTTCAGACCAGCCAGGAATTTTCCACGAAAGACGCGGCTAAGGATTTTCACGGGCAGAAAGAAAGGATATTGAGGACGGATCCATCGACGGTGGTCTGCGGATAGTCCGCCCGCAGGAATGGCGCAGTGGATGTGGGGATGCAGCAACAGGTTTTGTCCCCAGGTGTGGAGAATGCTAATCACGCCGATCTTTGCTCCCAAGTGTTTGGGATCGGCCGCGATCTCCAGCAAGGTTTGCGCGCTGGCAGTGAACAGCAAGTCGTAGAACAAACGCGCGTTGTCCAAGGCCAGCACATTGAGTTCATGGGGCACAGTGAACACAACATGGAAGTAGCTGGTGGCCAGGAGTTCTCGCTCGCGGGCCGCCAGCCAACGCTGGCGCGCTTGGGTCTGGCACTTGGGACAGTGCCGATTTCTGCACGAGTTGTAAGAAATGGCCTGATGTCCACAGCGCAGGCATGCATCCCGGTGGCCACCCAGTGCTGCGGTGCGGCAGCGCTGAATGGCACGAAACGCTTTGAGTTGCTGGAAGTCAAAGCTGGATCGATACCGGTCCAGGAAGCGATCGCCCTGAGCGCGTAGGATGTCGGCCACCTCCAGGGTGGGCCGAGTCATCCTTAGTTCTTGCGCTTAAAGGTGCGGCTGATGTTCTGGACACTGGACAATGTGAGGCTGTCCAGCGGATTCGTAACCGCGTGCAAGTGCCGCCGCGACAAATGCAGGTACTGCGCGGTGGTCTCCAGGTCACCATGACCGAGCAGAACCTGGATGGTGCGCAGGTCGGTGCCGGCCTCCAACAAGTGTGTTGCCCAACTGTGACGCAGCGTGTGTGGAGTGACGTGTTTGCTGATGCCAGCCCGGCGCGCAGCCTCGCTACAGGCGATCCAGACGGTTTTGTCTGAGATCGGCTGATCGAATCTTCGGTGACAGGTGCGCGTGGGGAACAGATAGAGTCGCGGTTTCCGCCAGCGCCAGTACTCGCGTAGGATCTCCAGCAGCGCTGGACTTAAAGGCAAATCACGATCTTTGCCGCCCTTGCCGGCCACCACGCGGATGATCATCCGCTGGCTATCGATATCACTTACCTTGAGGCGCGCGAGTTCTGCGCGTCGCATGCCGGTGCCGTAGAGGGTCATCAACAGCGTGCGTCGAAACAGTGTCCCTGCTGCATTGATCAGGCGCGAAACTTCTTCCCGGCTCAAC
>DATFVD010000657.1:0-5988 GCA_035260505.1 Terriglobales bacterium | reverse complement strand
TGTTCGCTGGTTGAATTCCCGAACGGTTAATACTTGGACGTTGGCGAGCGTTACATCACGCCACGCTATCGCAGCGCGGCGCGCCTCATCGGATCCACCATATTTGGCGTCGTAAAAACGTCGGTAGTGAAGTCGGCCACGCCGCCTAACGTAGGCAGCCCAGAACCATTGACCGAGGCCTCGTCTAGAGCGGCCTATCCCGTAGGTCTTCGGGTACTCGTGCAAAGCCCACGCCTTTAGGACCGAAACGTCTGCGAGCGTTTCATAATGCGCCGATCGTCACCACGTCAAACTATCCCAGCGGCGAAACGCCTGGCTGCATCACATGACCGAGCGGCGCATACAAAGAGAACGAAACCGTGCAATCATCGAACAATGGCAGGCAATCGATGAAGAGCGTTCCTGGCAGGTCGCCCTTTAAGTCGCTCGAAGATCGGCTGAAAGATGGTGAGCGCAAAATCCCGCTTTGGCTGGTGCTTCCATATGCCGTGAACCGACGCCGGCTAGCGCCGCCGAGAAATAAACGCCGCTAGGGACCAACGCGCGCTGCTGGGTGGCGACTCCCTAGAAATTCCCTGATCTGAACTAGGAAAATTGCCTGCTATCTTTAAACAATTCCCTGTTCCGAATACGAATACGCCGGTTCGGGACGCTCCGGACTGGCAAGACGTGTTACCCGAGGGGAAATACCGCTAATCTGAATAGAACGCTTGATCGCGGTTAGCCGGAAGCGATATTGATTGCATTGCGGCTCTTTGTAAATCGAGAAAGAATGGCTGTTAGCTCATTCTCATATTTCTCAAGCAGGCGAATCACTTCCTCTTGGGTCACGCTCAATACTTTCCGAGAAATCGGAACCGCAGGCGTTGTATCAAAAGTGCCATTGGGCCGAGGCGCTCTCCGCCAAAACTTCGGGCGCGGTAGCGGACCGATCTACCTCTGGTGAAATAAAACCGGGCTTCAACCAGCAGCAAGCCTGCAAGAAAGATGTCCCCACGCTCACCTAAAGCTAAAACGTGTACGTTCTCAAAAGACGGAAGCTTTCTGTTCTGGGGCTCGTTGATTACGAGCTCACATGATTGGAATTTCCGTTTGGGTGTGTACCCCGACACATGCACCCTTGGCAGTAAAGAGGTCTCCCTGTCGCCGTGACTCTCCAACTCGGCATTCAGCTGGGCGCGACCTTGGAACGGCTCCGCGGGACTGTCGCATGCGTGAACGAGGACGCGAACCCCGCTTCTAAATTCCTTTACCAAAAACCATATCCCGCCTAGAACGCCGCTCAATGTGACACCTTGAAGCGCAAGCTCGGCCAAAGGCCGAAATGGCGCGGGCAACCACATTGCAAGGTCGGCGATGTTCATAGGCGCCGTAACGCATAGCCTGTAAGAATATACAGTGTGCCACAGGTCACACCGTGGACGATGTTCAGGGAAATATCGGGAAACTCGAATCACTGCGTACGCTCGGTGTCAATATTGCGATCGATGATTTTGGCACTGGCTTTTCGTCACATGGCCGCCTAGCGCAACTGCCTGTTCAATCTCTCAAAATCGACCGATTGTTCATATCGACGATGCACGAAGATCCGAAGGCAACATGAGCGGCAAAAAGATTCTCTACGTCGAGGACAACGCGCTGAACCGCAAGCTGCTGCGCGACCTGCTCAAGAAGACGAGCTACACCCTGATCGAGGCGCACGACGGCGAGTCGGGCCTGAAGAAAGCGGTGGAAGAACGCCCCGACCTGATCCTGATGGACATCCAGCTACCGAAGATCTCCGGCATCGACGCCACCCGCATGCTGCGCTCCGAGTCGGCCACCGCGACGACGCCGATCATCGCCATCACCTCCTTCGCGCTGAGCGGCGACGACCAGAAGGCGAAAGAAGCCGGCGCCACCGCCTACCTCGCCAAGCCTTACAGCCCCTTCGATCTCCTCGCCCTGATCCGCAAACTGCTTCCGGAAAACCTTTCTTAAGATCAATGGGCGGCTAGAGTATCTGTGGCTGGTGGTGAACCTGAAGCCTAGCGCCTGAGCGGAATCGTGCGGCTTCCGCACGCCGCAATCTTGTTATGCTTTAGGCATAACAAAGACTAGGAGCGAGCGCTTCATGGAATCACGTGTGCCGACTCAAACATCCGATGGTGCGGTGTGCCCTAAGACGATCTGGACTGTTGAGAAGATTTGCGAGCTGTTTGACCTTCCATTCAATGATTTGATCTACCAATCACACTGTGTGCATCGTGAAAGCTTCGATCCGAACACATTACAGCTTTCAACTTTGCTTTCCATCAAGACCGGCGGCTGCCCCGAGGATTGCCAGTACTGTCCGCAGGCCAAACGCTACGCGACCGGTGTTGAGAACGAGCCTCTGCTGTCAACCGACGCAGTAGTGTCCGCGGCAAAAGCAGCCCAAGAGAATGGCGCCACGCGTTTTTGCATGGGCGCAGCATGGCGGGGTCCGAAAGATCGCGATCTGAAAAAGGTCTTGGAGTTCGTGAGGGTGGTGCACGATTTGGGGTTGGAGACGTGCGCGACGCTAGGGCTTCTGAAAGGCGATCAGGCTGAGCAGTTGAAGGAAGCCGGACTCGACTACTACAACCATAACTTGGACACTGCGCCCGATTTCTACGGCCAGATCATCACGACACGCGACTATCAGGACCGTCTCGATACGTTAAAGCGGGTGCGTCGCGCTGGGCTACGAGTATGCTGCGGCGGGATCGTAGGCATGGGCGAGACGCGAAGGCAACGAGCAGCGTTGGTAGCGCAGCTCGCCGGCCTCAATCCGCCGCCGGAGTCGGTTCCAATCAACAATCTGGTACAGGTAGAGGGCACACCTCTCTTCGGTACCGCGCCGCTCGACCCGCTGGAATTCGTGCGCACGATTGCTGTCGCGCGCATTACCATGCCGAGGAGCTATGTCCGGCTTTCGGCAGGAAGGCAGGAGCTGGGAGAGGGTATCCAGGCATTGTGCTTTTTTGCTGGGGCGAACTCTATTTTTTACGGTGATAAGTTACTCACCACTGGAAATCCGGAGGCGGCAGCAGACCGGGCGCTGATCGAACGGCTGGGTATGGTCGCGCTAACGTAACGCCAGGGCCCAGCTCAGCGGGAAAATGTTGTCGCTTGCCGCGAGTTGCGTCAGTGTCCGGTTCTGGCCGAAAGCGGACCTTGAAGCGCGAATTACTTCACACCTCCGAAAACTGCAGCTGTTCGCTCAAGTTACACTGCCACTCGGATCGCTATACAGGGAGGCGCCGTGACTAGAACTAAGATGGCAGTTCTCGCAATGCTCGCCATCGCGATGCTACCTATTCCGGCGCCGGCAGATCCCCCGCCTTGGGCACCGGCGCACGGCTGGCGAAAGAAGAACGACCCGGATTACGTCGGCTACACCGGCAAGAAATGGGATAAGGACTACGGCGTCGTCGACGGCCGCTGCAATACAGATGAGGTGGGTGCCGTGCTCGGTGGAGTGGTGGGCGGCGTGGTAGGGTCGCGTGCCTCTGACAAAAACCGGCCGGTCGCTATCTTAGTTGGCACGGTCTTGGGCGCGGTGGTCGGAGCGAAGATCGGACGCTCCATTGACGACGCCGACCGTGGCTGCATGGGGCACGCGCTGGAACTGGCCGGCGAAAACAATACGGTGGTGTGGACCAACAAAACAACTGGCGTGACCTACCAACTTACTCCAACACGGAACTTCGGCGACAGGCAGAACCCGTGCCGGGAGTTCCGCACCATCGCTTCAATTGGTGAGCGCAGAGACGCGGTTACGGGTAGCGCCTGCAGGCGCGGCGGGGGTGAGTGGCTCTTCAGCGCGCCCGAGCGCGCGGGAGGCAACGAGGCAGGGCGTAAAGGTCGGCGTGATGAGGACGAGGACGACGATAATGGCCGTCGCCACCGTCGCCACGGCGATGATTGATGGGGGCTAAGCGAATGTCCGCTATTGGCCGGAAGCAGTCATTCCGGAAGCCGGGTTCCTTTGTGCAACCGATTCCAGCGCGCTCGCATTTCCTGGTTGACTTCCTCGATGGGTAAACCAAGCAGCCGAGCAACGAGTTTCCGGTGAGTGCGGTACAAAATCACCCCGTCCCGCTCCCAATCCCGCCAGGCCCCTGGGTCTACCCCAAGCTGCCCGGCTGCCTTCCGGATTGACCAACCCATGCCCCTTCGCTTCGCGAGCAAGCGCTCAGGGAGGCTCGTGGGCTGCGGAAAGGGGTCGTAGCCCAGGAATCGTAAGAGCGCTGGCAGAGACTCAATTGGCGGGCCTGTACGGCCTTTTTCCCAATTGAAGACGGTCCAAGAGGTCACGCCAAGGAGGCGCGCCGCCTCTTTCTGGCCGAGCTTGCGCAGGAGACGGCAGCGCTTGAGGTGCTCGCCGAGCGTCCGAGGCTCGAACTCCGGTTTCTTTGGTGTCAGGCACTTAAGCCTGATGGGTACCCATGGCAAAAAGGCAACGCGGCCATGAATCTGCGGGCATTGCGCGAACTGCAACCGAACGGGAATCTGCTAGAGCTAGAACCCTGAACGTCCGCTACCGGCCAAAAGCGGACATCCCGCTAACGTTACGCACATCATCCTCCGGGCAAAAAGGTCACAGCATTTCTGGAGACAGGGCGCTCCGCTCCCAGTGGACGAAGTAGCGCGGTCACACCAACGAGAACAGGATTTTGTCCTCGAGATCAACTAGGAGCGGGAAATGTGCATTCAGGCCGCGCGTCTTGATCTCGTTCACCAGCTGATCAAAGTCCCAGTGGTCCGGATCGGTCAAGTCCTTAAGGAGGGCCCGAGCGCCGCGCGCAAGAGAGCTGTTTAGGCTAAACCGAGCGAAGGTATTGACCAGTTCGTAGTCTTCGCCCAGGACTTTGTAGAACCCAGTCTCGCGCATCGTCGAAGCGCACGTTTCGACGCATTCCTCGGGTGTGCGGCTAAGCGCCTTGTCGATGTAGAAATTCTCGATTCCTACTTCGTAGGCATTCGCGTAAGCCTTCCGCCAATGCGCCAATTCTGGTTCGGCCAACGCGATATCCAGGTATTCGGCAAATAGCTCTTTGCGTTTCAGAGCGTCGGACAGACTGGCGCGCATCTCGCCCACTTCCGCCGCCAGCGCAGCATCGAACGCCTCACTCAAGGAGAAGACGGCGACAACCTCGTCCTGCAGATTGACGGTCATGACTGACAGGCGCGGTCGGGCGCAGAGAAAACATTCGACGGAGCCGCTGCCTTTTGCTTGTCTGAGCCCGGATCGACCCGACAAACCGAAGAGGGGCCTTGTCTGACCGTCGCGACCGATTTGCTGGCCAACAAGAACCCGACCTTTCTCGTTCACCTCCACTGGCGCAGCAAAGCTCGCGATGCAGATAAAGCGCCGTTGCTTAATGATGCGGATCTGATACTCCCTGAGGCGCAGCAATTCCTCCGTCTTATCAGCGCTGCCGCTTTCAAAGTCCGCCAACAGGTCTTCGAAGCGCTTCTTGCCACGCCTCGCTTGTTCCGGACTGGTACCAACCTGAACATCGTCGTAGTAGGAAGCGCCACCGTTCAATATCGCAGCTTCGACGCGGCTCGCGACCTCCTTGGTCGTGAGCTGCGAACACTCCGAAATGCGCGTGAAGAAGTAATCGGCGATGGCCTGGCTCGAATCACCCTCCTGATTCGGTTTCAGGCTGTGTTCCGGGGAGAGCAGGACGTCGACGAATCCGAGATCGTCGTAGATGAAGGTGCGCAGATAGAGCAGGAATAGGTCGGTGTCCAGCAGTGGCGTCACGCCACGGTTAAAGACCAACTGGTGCCAGAGATTCTTGACCACGAGGTATCCCGGCAGATACCCCCCGTTCTTTGTGGTGAGCGGTTGCACTAGCAGGTTTGCCTTGCGATCCTGGAACAACCTCAGTTGACGGAACTCGAACAGCGCGCGCTGAGCAAAAACGTCGATTTTCTCTTCGGCATTTCTGGGCTTGGCGAAGTTCAGCGCAGCCA
>DATFVD010000656.1:0-10773 GCA_035260505.1 Terriglobales bacterium | reverse complement strand
ACCTCAAGGGCTTGGCAGTCTCAACCGGCGCTGCGTGCTCCTCCGGTGCCATCGAGCCCTCCCACGTTCTCACAGCCATGGGCCTGCGCCCCGATCGCGCCCGAGCCAGCATCCGCTTCAGCCTGGGCAAGCAAAACACGCCGGACGACTTAGACTTCGCGGTATCGCTAGTCCCGCAGACGGTAGCGCGTCTGAGGGATCTGTCCCCGCTCTACAACAAAGTAGCTGTCATCCCTTAGATCGTGCTCTCGGTGCGAACGACAAATGGCTCTGGGCCGCCAGATTCTTCAAGACGGCCCCTGGCCATGCGAGCCCCGAGGAACCGAAGAGTTTTCCCCTCCGGTTCACTAGAGATAGCTGTTACCAGGAGGCAGGCTTCGTATGTTTACCCCGCAGCCGATTGGATTCGTGAGCAGTCCCTATAAGACCGGGAGCGAGATTCCCAAGGGCCTCGGCGCCCGGCACGAAGCAGATGGGTCGCTTAAGATTCTGCCCGAGTTTGAGCCCGGGCTCACCGACATCGAGGGCTTCTCCCATCTCTTCGTCCTCTGGGAGTTCGATCGCTCGCAGAGGTTCGAACTGCTCGGTACGCCGCCCTCGGACAATCGTCCGCACGGAGTGTTTGCCACCCGCTCGCCCTATCGTCCGAATCCAATTGGTCTGACAGTCGTTGAGCTACTTCGCCGCGACGGTACCGATCTGCATGTACGGGGCATCGATATGCTGGACGGCACCCCGATTCTCGATATCAAACCCTATTTGTCGAACATCCCGTCCGAAAAACTGCGGCGTGGATGGCTCGCCGAAGCCGAGGCGCGTCAGAAGTAAGCCTGCCGAGCCAGAAGTTCCGATTCGCCTTGTGTTAGTGCATAGCGTCATGAATCTGGAGGTCGGGCCCCAGGGTCGATGTTCGGCTCTCTCCTTCTTGCCAGGAGCAGCCCTGCGCCTAAGCCTAGGACCAATCCACCGACGCCGATCAGCCAAACACATACCTTACAGATAGGCGGTCCCATGCCCCCCGGGGTGTCAAAGCATTGGCCGCCTATACATATCTGGACGATAGTTTGGGACAGACAGCGGCCCGCAAAATTCCAGCCGCATCCCCATTGAATCGTTGTTAGGAGTGGGAAGTCGGGAGGTGTCTTAACGGGTTTAATCTCCGTCAAACAAATAGATGCGACGGTTAGCATCGTATTTGCTGAGGCAGTCTTCCCTGCGTGGTCCGTCACAGTGACGCCGAACGGGAAAGTTCCAGCGACCGATGTGTTGGGCGTGATGGCTTGACTCGTGGCACCATTGGTCCACGCGAATGTATAAGGAGGAGTCCCTCCGGCCGCTACTGCTGTCAGGTTGACCAGATCGTTCTTGCAGACTGATCGTTTTCCACCGATTGATACAGTCAGCGGTGCTGGCATGATTGAGACCGTCGCATGCGCGGTGATGAAATCCCAAACGGTGGTCGAGCAGGTATTACCCGAGCAGGTAGTGAAATTAGCGGACGTCTGCGCGGTGTTCAGCGTGGTAGCGTTGACTACGGCCGTGCAAGTCCAAGTCCAAATCTCGCCAACATCCAGCATGTGATTCTGATTCGAGTCACCACCCTGAAAAACCACCGGAGAGCACGTATCGTCGACCGGTGTATCGACTGAATCTAATCGTCGAGGGCCCTGGCTATTATCGAAGGTGTACGTATAGATCACGGTGAGAGGGGCTGCTCCCGACGAGGGGTTTGCTGTCTTGCTGAAGGTCTGCGCGACCGCGTTGCCAGTGTATGGCAACACGATAGCGATCATCGTGAGCACGGCACAGGAAATACATTTCATTTTGATCCCGCCTAGTCTGCTCAGAGAGCTTTAGAAGCCGTGAGTAATGCCCAGGGGAAAGAGCCATCCACCGCCTGCGAACGATCTTGCACAGGGGCGGACGTGTGTGCCAGAGCTTGGGGACTAAGTTCGGGCTTCCGTACGCGAGGAACTTCTCTTGCCGGAATTCCCGATCTCGAGCTCTGCGCGGAAACCGTACGCCCGCCGCTCTCACCGTGTCAAGGTCAAATTGACAGAGCTTCGTCGACATCTCGCAGGCGCGATTGAACGGTCTGAAACATCATCCACGAGTTGCCAACCCCTCACAATGCCAGACCTAATCCTCACCCACAACCCCCATCCGATTTACAATACTTAAGATGCCCTCACAGACCATCGCCGTCGCTATGTCGGGAGGAGTTGACTCCTCGGCCGTTGCGGCCATGCTCCGCGCGGAAGGCCATAACGTCATCGGCCTGACCATGCAGCTCTGGAACCAGCGACGCCTCGCTGGACACGAAGGCATGCCCGAATCCGTTCAGGGCCGCTGCTGTTCAATTGACGACGTCTACGATGCGCGGCGCGTTGCCGAGACTCTTGGCATCCCCTACTACGTGGTCAATCACGAAGAGCGCTTTGAGCGCGACGTGGTTCGCCCGTTCGTCGAAGAGTATCTTGCCGGGCGCACGCCGATTCCATGCAGCCTATGCAACAATCACTTGAAGTTTGACCAGCTTCTTATTGTTGCCCAACAGATTGGCGCCGATAAGATCGCAACCGGCCATTACGCCCAGGTCGTCTTTGACGAGCAGCGCAACCGCTGGCTGCTGAAGCGCCCGGCCGACAAGTCCAAAGACCAGACTTACTTCCTCTTTGGACTAACGCAAGAGCAGTTAAGCCGGACTCTGTTTCCGCTTGGAGCCATGACCAAGCCGGAAGTCCGCGACCTGGCTCGCCAGCACAAGCTGGTGATCGCCGAAAAGCCTGACTCGCAGGAGATCTGTTTCGTCCCCGGAGGAGATTACAAGCGCTTTCTCGAAGCTTATCTCAGCGAGCAGGGCGACACTCCAACCGAAATTGCCGGCGAAATGGTCACCACCGACGGCAAGGTAATCGGGGAGCACGCCGGCGTCCACAACTTCACCGTGGGGCAGCGCAAGGGGCTCGGGGTGGCGACCGGCTCACCGCTGTATGTGATTCAAATCAAGAATGACACGCGGCAAGTGGTGGTCGGTAAGGACGAAGAACTTTACTCGCGCACTCTCCGCGCACGCCGGGTGAACTTGATTTCGACGGCCGAACTGCGCGAGCCCATGCGAGTCGCAGTGAAGATTCGCCATAGGCATCAGCCGGCACTGGCGATAATCGAATCTGAGGGGCCCGACGAAGTCCAAGTTACATTTGACGAGCCACAGCGCGCTCTCACTCCCGGCCAGGCTGCTGTTTTCTACGATGGCGACATCGTAGTCGGCGGCGGCTGGATAGAAAACCCAACGTCATGAGCGCAGTGGAGCGACGGGCGCCTCGCCCGTCAGGATGCGTGAGAAACCCAGTCCCTTTACCGCCTGATTACTGCCCATCAGTTACCTACGATTACTTTTGCTCGATTTCATAGCACCTTCGTGGCCTAGACCTGCCGATGAACCAAGGGTAAGTTTATTTCACGACGGGACCTTCTTAGTCTCTCCCCAGTAAGGGTCCGGCGTGGGGAGCGATTGTATGAAAATCTGGCATCTGGCTTATGCGGCGTTGGGAATTGCGGTGGCGCGCTGGGTTTTTAAGCGTCAACCAATGCGGTTAACCGATCCGATCACCCGTTTCCGTACCTCTGGCCTGCTGTAAATAGTAATTGGTGAAAGGGCTTGGGCGCGCCCCGTTGCGCGACGCTTCGATCTGAGCGCGTCCATGCCCCCTTCGCCGATGCCCTTTTCCCATCCCCGGAAGTGCTAGCACTACCGTGCACCTGCAGTAACTTCCTTTCCGTTCTATCTCGCCTAAACTTTCTATGTGGTCCCGCTGAGCGCGCACGCGCCGCTGAGCGACCGAAATCATGCCATACAGATTCCCCAGCTTGCGCTCGGCTGCACCCATCGTGCTGCTCGGTGCGCCGCTCATCGTGTTGCTCTGCGTGCTCTGCCCGTTGCCCGCTTCGGCGCAAGACGATGCTCCCTCGCTCGGCGATCTCGCGCGCAACCTGCGCAAAGACAAATTGCAGCAGTCGCCACAACAACAGTCGGACCCAGCCCGTCCTGTAATCGATAACGACAACCTGGCCCAGGTCACGGATGACGCCAAGAAAGCACGGCCGGTTAAACCTGACAAGACTGTCTTTTCCATTGATCCTTCCAGCAATACCCTCAAAGTATCGTCGCCCGATGTAACCTGCAGTCTTTCTTTTAATGCCCGGGCCAGTTCGCTGCTGATCAAGCCGGTTCTCATCGAAGACTTGCCGCTCACCGAACTGCTCAAGCTCGACGGCCCGGGTTCAATTCAGGATGAAAGTCTGCAAATGGAAGTGTTCAACGGAACGGATTGGGACATTCGCGAGATCACCATCGGCCTGACGCTCGAACGTAAGCCCGGGCAGAATGCCGAAGTGGCCGCGCGCGCCCGTGTGATTCCGGCAGCCGAAGGCCTTGCGCCGATCACCGTCGAGCGGCGTTCCGACGTAACGCTTCTCTATCATCTCAAGGCCACAGCCAAGCCCTTCAGCACCACCGCGTTTCATGAAAATATCGGGATCACTCCCGGTGCTGATGAAGATTGGCGATGGTCGATCGTAGAGGCCAAAGGAATCCGGCCCTCGCAGGCGCAATCGGTGCCGGATTCGCTGCAAGAACCACTGTTTGCCACTCCCTCGCCGTTCGCGCCGGAATCAAACGAGCGGCCGGTCACTCCCGGGGCGATTGCAATTCCAGTTGCCCCAACTGCGCCTTCGATCCCAGAGAAGTCGGCACCGGGCAAGACGAACGCCGACAAAGTCCTGGACCCAGAACCAACTCCCTGACGATATCCCTCGACTCCGAGGACCTTTACTGCCCAACGGCAGCAGGCTATTCAGCAGCCGAAGTCCACCGCAATCCGAACGATACCGTCGGATGATAGAACTCGCGCTGAATCGGATATTGCGGACTTCCCTGGTAGAAGCCGAAAACTTCATTGTTCAGGTTGAGGCCGTAGGCTACAAACGTGAGCCCCTTGTGAATGCGATAGCTCCCCTGAACGTCAACCTGTGTGTGGGGGTAGAAGTACTGGTCGCCGTTGGGTCCTTTGAGCCCGAGGACGGGATCTTTCGGATCAACGCCGCCTGGCTGCGACCAGAAGTAGGCATAGATGTTTTCGTCGTTATGACTCACGGCAAAGCGCAACGACAGACGTTTCTTGTCGTAGGTCAGACCAAGGTTGTAATTGTTCGGCGCTTGGCGCTGCAGGCTGGCGTGATCGGTGCGGCCTCCGTTAAAGTCTGTCGGGAAGGTGACTTGAGAAGTTGTGTAGCTGTAGTTCGCGAGAACTCCGAGTCCGTTCAGAAGGCCTGGTAGAAAGGAAAGGCGCTGTTCCCACGCCATTTCAAAACCTGCGATGTGCCCCGTCGGGCCGTTGATCGACTCGGTTCTGAAGTACTTTGCGGCATTTGGGAAGGGCGTCCCCGCACCTCCGGCCAGGACGCTCGTGGTCGGGTAGATGGGGTTCGACAAGGTCTTGTAGAAGAAGCCCGCTTGGAGAATTCCAAAGGGCTGGAAGTAATGCTCGACCAGAACGTCGTAATTGTAGCCCTTAGTCGGCTTCAGCGCTGGATTCCCCGCATTCTGACTTGGATAGGGGCTGGTGTTTGGATCCAGGATTTGCGCTGGAACGATATCTGCGAAATTCGGCCGCGAGATCCCAATCCCGAACGATCCACGGAGGTTCGTGTTCTGCCGGATATGATACTGCAGCTGCACGCTGGGCAGCACGCTGATATAGGCGGAACTTCCGCGTACAACCGTCGGAGGGAGTACTGGGTTTCCGCTCGAATCAAACGTCAGTTCGTTGGCCCTGTAGGTCGCATCCGTTGCTTCAAACCTGAGTCCTGTCTGGACGCCCAATTTTCCGAACCCAATCGTATTCACGAGGTAGCCCGCGTAGATACGCTCATTTGCGTCGAAGTCTGCCGGGATTGATTGAGAAATACTGTTGTTCGCGTCGAGAGTGAACTGGGAAAGGTTGCCGAGCACAAGCTGATGTATCTTGCCATAGCTCGAAAGCGGACCGACTTTATAAGCATGGTCGTAATAGTCGGGGTTGGAAAATCCTCCCAATACCTGGCTCAAGAGAAAATTCGAACCGTTGGCGTTGTAGATCTGGTCATCTTCGGTTTGCGTCTTATGTCCGTTTCGAACTTTCATGCCGATCTCGAATGTTCCAAAGTGATCGGTTACGCTGTATCGTTTGCCCACTGAGAAAGAGCCCTGAACGCTGAGCTGTGAACTGCCGTACTTCGGCAACGTCGAGCGTGTTATCGAATAGGTCGTTGGATCGTAGATGTTCGTTCCGTTAAGCACCGTGAACTGGGGTTCGTACCGGCGCCCTGTGTTCACGGCAAAGTCCACACCATTACTGCCCGGGATCAGATTGCCGTTGTTGTCATAGGCCGCCGCCGGGCCGTTGAAATTGGTGGTCGCAAAATCCTGGCCGCCGATGTTGTGGGACCGCGACACCGCAAAATCGGTCACGTAATACATCGAGCTCTTGTCGACTCGGGCGCCCGTCAGTGCGCTGTAGATCTGCTGGTCGGGCCGCCGCACATAATGCCGGTATTGCATACTGCCCGGCTGGCAGGGATTGGCGCTTGGGTTGCCAATGTCCGCCGCTATGTTAACGGTCTGGCAATCGAGCGCATTGTCGAAGGTAAACTGGGTCCCGTTGACCGACTTAATTGTGTTCCCCGCGTTTGGCGAATAGACCCAAGTTTCGCCAAAATCGTGGAAGTCCGAGTAGAGCCCCTTCAAATAAACGCTGGATCCGGGCTTGAACACGTAATCGATCTCGGGAGCAAAGCCGTAGCGCGTGCGGTAGTACTTGTAGGTGCGCAGGTCGGCCGTGGAAAAAAATGGATAGTTCGTGCCGTTGAATGTGACGACTCCCGGGGCGGGTTCCAAATCATTGATCCCGCGCCCGTTCCAGTCGTAGGTACTACCCAGGAGAAATCCCCATTGCTTTCTGACGCCGAGACGCTGGCCAACCGTGCCATTGAACCCGGTGAGCCAGCGACCGCCGATGATGTTGGTGTAGCCTCCCTGGCTCTCGAAATCCAGTGTGGGACGCTCGCCGGGAGTCTTGGTGACGAGATTGACGGAGCCGCCGATGGCGTCCCCATCCTGGCTGGCGGTTAGCGTCTTGTTGACCTCGATTCGGTCCACGATGCCGGACGGAATTACGTCCAGCTTGATGTTGCGGACCTGGCCTTCCGGCGAAGGAATGTTCACGCCGTTGATGGTCAGATTGCTGAGGCGTGGCTCGGTGCCGCGAATCTGAGCATACTTGCCTTCGCCCTCATCGCGTTCGAGGGAGACACTCGGGAGGCGTCCGACGGCGTCAGCCACGTTGGTGTTGGGCAGACTCGTGATGACGCCTGCAGGAAGCACCTGCACGATGTTGTCGGCGGTTCGTTCAATGTTGATCGCTTCGACTTCGCCAAAACTGCGATCGCCGCTGACGGTCACGACTTCATTCTGGATCTGCACCTTGAGCACGGGGTCGACCTGAAGGGTCTGACCGGCGACGACAGTCACCGAAGTCTCAAACGGGGAGAAACCCACGTACGACACCTGCACTTTGTAGGTGCCGGGGGCCAGGTTCAGAAGGAGAAACTGCCCCTGCTGGTCGGACACAGCGGAGCGACCCTTTTGATCGAGTTCCACGCGTGCGCCCGGCAGGACGGCGTTGCTCGAGTCCTTCACCGTGCCCGCGATCGCTCCACGGTCGCCCTGAGAGAACACCAAGGTTGAACTCATCAAGAGAAATAGCACGCATAGCAAGCGCTCGAACAACCATCCACGTTTCATAAGTCTCCCTCAATCTCTGTTTTTGAACGATTCCCTTTACGCTAGGGACGGCGTGTTACCGAAATATGAAAGGGAAATGAAAGGGAGATGAAAGGGATATCAAATGGAGATGAAAAAATATCTTCAGATATGCGTATGGCGAGGGATCTAATCACGACGCGGTGGCAGAACTCAGGGGCTACCGACTCTCTGAGAGGCGAGAGAGTCAGCGGGTCGGCGGTCGTTGTGTCCTCAAGAAATCGAAGGCAGGAAGCGCGGCTTCTGCCGTGCCTTCGTCAACTGCTCGAACGAATAGGCAATCTTGAGCAGCGTGGGTTCGCTCCATGCACGTCCGAAGAAGGAGACACCGACCGGCAGTCCCCAAAGATATCCACCTGTCACGTTGATATTGGGATAGCCGGCAACAGCGGCCGCGCTTGAACTGCCTCCGGCGGAATGATCGCCGTTGATCAAGTCGGTGAGCCATGCGGGGCCTGCGGTGGGGGCGACGAGCGCATCGAGTTTAAACTTGTCCATGATGAAGTCAATGCCCTCGGCGCGGCTGAGTTTTTGGTTCAGCGCCAGCGCATCGAGATATTCTTTTGTGCTGAGCGGACCCTTCTGCTCCGACTTAAGAAAAATATCCTGGCCGAAGTAAGGCATTTCCCTCCCTCGATTGCGCTCGTTGAACTCAATCACATCCTGCAAACTCTTAACTGAAGCATTGCCACGCCGACCCAGATAGGCCGCCAGGTCGGCTTTGAGTTCGTAGTAGAAAACGGTAAGCTCGCTTTCATCGAACTTGCCAATCGTAGGAATGTCCGCGGGATCGATGATCTCGGAGCCCGCCCGCTTCATCTCGCCGATGAGCGAGTCCATAAGCTGGTCGACGGCGTCGTTGAAACCGCAATATTTGCGCACAATTCCAAGGCGCGCGCCTTTGAGCCCGGCTGGGTCGAGAAATTTCGTGTAGTCGGGGAACAGCTTGCCACGACTGTCAGCAGTCACCGAATCTTGCGGATCGCCGCCAGCCATGGCGCCGAGAAGAATGGCGACATCGCGCACCGTGCGCGCCATTGGACCCGCCGTGTCCTGACTGTGCGAGATCGGAACGATGCCGCTGCGACTTACAAGTCCAACCGTAGGTTTAAGCCCCGCCAAGCCGTTCGCGGAAGCGGGACAGACGACGGATCCGTCCGTCTCCGTGCCCACACCGGCAACGCAAAGATTTGCGGAGACAGCAGCTCCGGTCCCGGAGCTCGATCCACACGGATTGCGGTCGAGCGCATAAGGATTGCGAGTAAGTCCGCCGCGGCCGCTCCATCCGCTGGTCGAATGACTGGAGCGAATATTCGCCCACTCGCTGAGATTGGTTTTACCCAGGATCACAGCACCGGCTCTGCGCAACTGGGCGGCAACAAACGCGTCGTTCGGAGCAGGCGATCCGACCAGCGCCATCGAACCCGCCGTCGTGTTCATGCGGTCTCCGGTATCGATATTGTCCTTGATAAGGAGCGGAATGCCATGAAGCGGCCCGCGCGGCCCTTTCGATTTGCGCTCCTGGTCGAGTGTGTCGGCGATCAGCAGAGCGTCGGGGTTGAGCTCGATGATCGAGTTGAGCAGCGGTCCTGTCTTGTCGATCTCGTGAATACGCGAGAGGTACTTTTCGGTCAGTCGGCGAGAAGAATACTGACCCGACTGCAACGCCTTCTGGAGATCATCAATCGTGATCTCGTCGAGCTCGAAGTCTTTCTTGAAGTTTTGCTCGAGGTTTGGGACGGCCGGTCCAGCGGCAGGCGGGGGATCGACTACGCGAGCCGATCCGAGCGCCGGATAAGCAGCCGTCGCAACCGTTGCGCTCATCCCGGCGCGAAGGAAATTGCGGCGCGAGTTCAACTTGGCGTTGAGCTTCGGGGGAAGGGAATCGATGGACATTAAGACTCCGGCGACGTGGAATGAGTTCGGATGGAGGTCGCGAGGGGGAATCTTACGAAGAATGCACAAGAAAGGCAATCGCCGGGAGCGTTGTCTTGGTTAGAGCAGAATGGTAGTCTAACGAAGTTGAGCGGGAGTAGTTCAGCGGTAGAACGCCAGCTTCCCAAGCTGGATGTCACGGGTTCGATCCCCGTCTCCCGCTCCAGTTCCTTGATTCAGTCCGGTTGATTCCACCTAGAGACCAGAATTTACTTGCTGGTGCTGGCTGTGGACGATGAGCCCTTCGACTGGATCAGGCCGATTCCCAGGCCGCCCAAGGCACCAGCAAGCAAACCCAGCAGCACCAACAGGGGCACGCTATCCAGAAGTGCATTCTTCCCTAATCTCGCCATCTTGAGTTCTCCACCCGGGTTCTCAAACTCGGAATTTGTGCCCAAATTCAGTCTAGCATTTGCTCTTCCATTTCCAGACCCAGCGCCAGGCCACAACAGGCTGCGGCAGCGGGAGTTGCCAGGAAAGGATTCGCTCGGGAAAAACAATTGTGAAGACTTTTTCAACAAAAGGAAGGTCTTGCCGGAGTGGAAGCGAAGTTATTAACTCGGACGCTGTTGGCGAAGCCCCTCGCCCTATTCTTTTCCCAGCTAACGTGGCATCTTAAGGTTTTCGTGTCGCTTTGGAGGCGTAATGAAACTTCGCAGCCTTTCTGTCTGCGTGATACTCCTGTCGAGCCTTTGGGCGCAGGACACTCCTGGCAGCGTCCCCCAGCCACCGGCCAAGGCCGAAGCAGCGGCTTCCGGCAGCCAACGGCCGCGGATCGGCCTTGTGCTCGAAGGCGGTGGTGCGCTCGGCTTGGCCCACGTCGGCGTAATCAGGTGGCTGGAGGAGAATCGCATACCGGTGGATGTGATTGCCGGCACCAGCATGGGCGCCCTGGTCGGCGGAATCTATGCCAGCGGAGAATCACCCGACCAGATCGCCGCTTTGATCCGAAACATCCAGTGGACGGAAGTGCT
>DATFVD010000655.1:0-3048 GCA_035260505.1 Terriglobales bacterium | reverse complement strand
CCAAGAAGCCGCAGAAACTGCCCGTCGTTCTGAGCCGGGAGGAAGTCGTACATTTCCTCGGATGCGTTGCTTGTCGAAAACATCGCGCAATCCTGACCGCCTGTTACGCTGCAGGCTTGCGTGTATCGGAAGCTGTTCGGCTGAATGCCGGCGCAATCGATAGCAAGCGGATGGTCATCCGGGTCGAGCAAGGCAAAGGCCGCAAGGATCGGTACGTAATGCTATCGCCAAAGCTACTGGAGATTTTGCGTGCCTACTGGAAGGTCGCACATCCGAAGGAGTGGCTGTTTCCGGGTGCTCATCCAGGTCAGCCGATCACGAGAGAAGCCGTCGAAGACGCCTGCCAAAAGGCACATCGAGTCTCCGGCCTATCCAAACCTGTGACACCGCATTCGCTACGCCACGCCTTTGCGGTACATTTACTCGAATCTGGCACCGACGTCCGGACCATTCAGCTGCTGCTTGGTCATCGCAGCCTGGCTACCACCGCCAAGTACTTACGAATAGCTACGAGCAAGGTCTGCGCCACGTCCAGCCCCCTGGACCTGCTGCCGCATCTGGTTCCCGCGGAGCCAAAGCCGACACCGCCAAAACACTTCTGAGTTGGGGCCGGTGGCCCGCTCCGGGCCGGAAGTCGCGGATGTGTTCCGCCGCTACGGCGAAGCCTATCGTGAGCGTCATGGCGCCTCGCTATGCACTGCACAGCGTCGCGTCATGAGCGCCATTGAGCTGTGTCGAACCGCGGCGCTTGGTGGACACATCGAACACTGTGACCGCTGTGACCACCAGCGCATCTGTTATAATTCATGCAGAGATCGCCACTGTCCAAAATGCCAGTCACTGGCTCGCGCCCAATGGTTGGATGATCGTCGATCTGAGCTTCTCGACACCCAGTATTTTCATGTGGTCTTCACTCTGCCGCAGCCAATCGCGGCCATTGCTCTGCAGAACAAGGACGTCGTCTACAACATTCTGTTCCGGGCCGTCGGCGAGACGTTGCGCACCATTGCGGCCGATCCCAAGCATCTGGGCGCGCAGATCGGATTCTTCGCGGTGCTCCATACCTGGGGACAGGCTCTTCTCCACCATCCCCATCTGCATTGCGTGGTTCCCGGTGGAGGCATTTCCCCTGACGGCACGCGGTGGATTTCCTGCCGGCCGAAGTTCTTCCTGCCCATTCCTGTGTTGAGGCTTCTATTCCGTCGACTGTTCCTCAATTATCTGGAGCAGGCCTTCGATGCCGGAGAGCTGCAGTTCTTTTCCTCCCTGGAACCACTGAGGACGCGACACTCCTTCTGGCGCCACATCGCGCCCACCAGAAAAATAAATTGGAAGGTCTACGCCAAGCCACCTTTCGCCGGACCGGAGCAAGTCCTCAAGTACGTCGCACGGTACACCCATCGAGTTGCTATCTCGAACGACCGGCTGCTCGGGCTGGACGACGGGAAGGTTCAGTTTCGCTGGAAGGACTACCGTGACAACAGCCGCCATAAGACCATGACGCTGGCCGCCGAGGAGTTCATCCGTCGGTTCCTGCTTCACGTTCTCCCTGAAGGATTTCAGCGTATTCGCTACTACGGCTTCCTCGCCAATCGCTACCGGGCTGAGAAGCTTGCGCTATGCCGGCAGCTCCTCCAAACCCCGCCGCCCGCTCCCAACGTTGAAGTCAAAAAAGACTACCGTGACCGGTACGAAGAGATCACAGGCGTGTCCCTGAAGACCTGTCCCCTGTGTCGCCACGGCACCATGATTGTCATTGAAACGTTCGAATGCGCCGCAAGTCGCGAGCCACGAATGGACACCTCATGACCGTCGCTGGGATCTCACCAACATATATCGACCGACCTTGCGCGATCACGCGAACGAGACGACATTGCCGCGTGCAGTTTGATATCGATTTCCGAAGGCAATTTTGGGTCGTCTCGTACTTCACTCATTTGTTCCACCCCCCACGACTCCCGAACAACACTCTTGTACCCTCGCTTGGCGATAGCAGTTTCGCCCATCCCCAACTCCTCGCCGGGTTGCAATGCCCGTAGCTGGGGCGATGCAGTGCCCCGCGGTTTTGTCCAACACGTTTTTAGCCCACCGGCGCGGATCAGAATCCTGCGCTCAACCGCGCTGCTGGTGGCCGCGCCGCCGGGCTAAAAACGCTCTGCATTATGCCGACCTCTGGATTATGCCGACCATTGGCTCAGAACTGTCTCTGGCGGCGGTGATCGCTGCGTTGGAGTCGGCATAATCCGATTGATCCCACAGCGTGTAGTCTCCTTCTTGCCAATTGAAGGGAGGCTTTCATGTTGATTGATCTGTCACGAGTTAGGGTTTCGGGTCCGCTTTCGGCATTCGCGACTGGGTTTGCCGACCACATGACACGACAAGGCTATAGCCCAAGCCAGACCCGCATGCAGCTATGGCTGCTAAACCGCCTGAGCAATTGGCTGGCGAGCGAGGGGCTCGTTGTAGGGGAACTGCGCGCAAAGGAAGTACAGCAGTTTCAGCTCAGCCGTTATGAAGCGGGCTACAGGTTTCTTCGCTCTATCAGAGCGATGCAGCCGATCCTCGGTTATCTGCGCGGTCTTGGGATCGCACCGGCGGCTCCGTCGCCCCCGGCCAGCGGAGTGCTTGAAGCGGTCCTGGAGCGATACCGGGGTTACTTGATACTTGAACGTGGCATCAGGAATGAGTCAGCGTCCCGGTATATCGATCTGATGCGTCCCTTCCTTCATACCAAGGTCTTGCCGGGCGGCCTCGCCCTGGACCTTCGAAGCCTGACAGCAGCTGACGTCATTTCTTTTGTGGTGACAAACTGCCCTCGCCTGAACCCTGGGACGGCCGGGCTGACGGTGTCGGCCCTTCGATCACTACTCGGTTCACGGAACGTCTGATACGCCAGCGCCAGGCTAGTCCCCATACACTTGCGGCCTACCGGGACACGCTGCGGCTGTTGCTGGTCTTCGCGTCCGCGAGGAAAGACGTCGAGCCATCGAAGCTAGACCTCGACGATCTTGATGCGCCGCTAATCGGCGCCTTCCTCGACCATCTTGA
>DATFVD010000654.1:0-5698 GCA_035260505.1 Terriglobales bacterium | reverse complement strand
GTTCTCAGTAATGGTAATCTCGCCCGAGCGGGCGTAACAGATGCCATTGGGCGCCTGTGAAACCGGGCTGTTTTGCACGATCTCCGCGGGGCTGCGGGTGATCGCCGAGGCGGCTTGCGACATGGCTGTATTGTAGCGTATTGGCGCAAAAGCGATGACCGCGAAGCCCTCTTGAAACTCCCAGAACGGGCTTTCGACAAGGATCAAAATCACTTTCTTCTGGAGAGCGGTAAGGGCTCTTGCGGAAACGGCCGGGCACGACTTACATGGTGAACCATGCGATACCGGAAGCGGGAGAACCCGTATATAATGCCGTCGTCCCCGGTGTCCGAAACGGAAGTCATGGCTGAGGCTGGAGGCGCTGTTTGTGCGAGTTCTCGATTTAGGGTGCGGATCGGGACGCGACTTGGCTCTCTGGAAAGTTACGGCCTTCGATGAGGTGACGGGACTCGACGTCGACGGCAGTAGCCTGGCAATTGCTAAGCTGCGATTTCCAAACCGGACCTATCTGCAAGGCGCCGGTGAATGTTTGCCTTTCGACGATGAGAGTTTCGACCGCGTAATTTCCGCTGTTGCTCTCCCCTACATGAATATTCAGAAGGCACTCGCAGAAATTCACCGCACCCTCGTTCCTGACGGCGGTTTGTCGTTGAGTTTGCACCTCCCGGGTTTCACGATGGCTGAACTTCTCCACAATGCCATGCCGAAGCCAGTCCCCACGCTCTTTCGGCTTTACGTCATGGCCAACGGGTTGTTGTTCCACGTCACCGGCAAAACTGTCGGGTTCCTTCGGGGAAGGACGGAATCGTTTCAGACTGAGCGAGGAATGAGGGTCGCCCTCCATCGCGCTGGATTCGTCAACCTTTCATTCAGCCGGGCCGCCGGGCCGGCCGGCGAAGCTTTTATGGTGGAAGCAACAAAATCGAAGGTGATCGACCGCTTTGCCGCTGCGCGCGCCGCCTGAATCTTCGACTCCCAACGCGGCCGCGTTCCCTCGCGTACCTTACTGGAGAGACCGCATATCACATGCTCAAGTCAATCCGGCTGTCGCAACGCTCTGGACCGATGGTGTAGCCTAAAAGCATGGCGAAAACGAGTTCGGGCGGGCCGCGCTGGATCGGAATTCCGGCACGCGTGTTCGCGATGACGTTTCTGCTAACCGTGCTGGCGTTCGCGGTCGCGCTTCTGCTGAGCATTCTCGGGACGGTGGTGTACTCGCAGGTGAAGCACGTCGCGCCCAACCTGACGTTCGCCTACCGGCACATCGCGTTTCCGTTCGCGATCACGGTCGGTGCGATCGTGCTCGTGCTGTTGCTGCTGATGGAGATTCGGAACTACCGGCAGCGCAAGACGCTGGCCGGGATCGAGCGCGTGAGTTGAGTTATACGATGGAGTGACGGGCGTCTCGCCTGTCCATTCGGAGTGGCCGGGCGGGGACGCCCGGCTCTCCATCAACAAGCATTGGTGAGTTGAGGATGAGCGCATTGAAAACCACGCCACCACGGATCGCCATTCCGGTGCCGCATTCCGGTGATCGGGAATATGCCGAGCGCTCACTGCCACCCTATGAAGAAGCGGTGCGCGGAGCTGGTGGAGAGCCGGTGCGCATCGAACTGCATCAGACACCGGTTCAGGTGAAGAAACAGATCGAGCGCTGCGACGCCGTGCTGCTGCCGGGCAGCCGGGCGGATGTGGATCCGCAGAAGTACGGCGCCGTTCGCCATGAGAAGACCGCATCTGCCGATACCAAACGAGAGCTCGTGGATGACCTGCTGCTACAGGACGCCTACAACCTGCGTAAGCCCGTGCTCGGCATTTGTTACGGATTGCAGTCGTTGAATGTGTACCGGACCGGGACGCTGGTGCAGCACATCGAGTCGGCGATCGTCGATTCGAAGATCGTTGGTTCGAAGATCGATCACAGCGCGGGACGCGCGGTACCGAAGGCGCACACGGTAAAGATCGAGCCGGAATCGAAGTTGGCGGAGATTGTGGGGTCTTCTCTCGGCTCCGGTATGACCGTGGCTGTGAATTCTTCGCATCACCAATCAGCCGACGCAGTGGGCGATGGGTTGCGAGTGGTGGCGTGCGCTGCTGAAGATGGAATCATCGAAGCCCTCGAAGGGACCACTCCCGGACATTTTGTGCTGGCGGTGCAGTGGCATCCAGAGCGAAGTGTGAACGATGGGCCGGAGCTGGCGGAGCCGGCGACGGCGATTTTCCGGGCGTTCATCGAGGCGGCGCGAGCGAAGCATACGGAGTTGGCGAGAGAGGTTGAGGCCGCCAGCGGTTAGTGGAGCGCTGGGCGTCCCCGCCCGGCCACGACGCTGCTGATGGTTTCGGAAGGACGGGCGAGGACGCCCGTCACTCCACTAACTCTTAGCACGTTTCAGCAGGACAGCCGCGTGCGCAATCGCGGCATTGTCGGTGCCCATGCCTTCCGGCGTTTTTGCCTTGATCCCGACACAGTCCGCAGGAATTCCGCACAACTCGGCTACGTGTTTGCGAATCGCGTCGGCGTGGGGACCGATTTTCGGAGTGGACAGGATCAGGGTGGAATCCAGGTTCACGAGTTCGTAGCCTGCGGTCTTGACCCGCTCCAACGCCTCGCGGAGAAACAAGGAGGAGTCGGCGTTTTTCCACTGCGGGTCGGAAGGCGAAAACAGCGATCCAATGTCGGGACCGGCGATGGCGCCGAGCAGCGCATCGGTGATCGCGTGCAGCAGGACGTCGCCGTCGGAATGGCCGCCGAGACCTTTATCGTGCGGCAAAGTCACGCCGCCGATCTTGAGCGGAATTCCGGGCTTAAATTCATGCGAGTCCCAACCGTAGCCAATGCGCATTTCGGGCTTCAAGATTTGTTCCCGCCCTCGTGTTCCAGATAGAACTCCGCCAGCTCCATATCGGCTGGCGTTGTGATTTTTATATTGCGCGGCGAACCCATTACGACTACGACCGGCAGACCGGCGCGCTCGATCAGGGAAGCTTCGTCGGTGCCAAGGAAGCCGTCAGCGACGGCGCCATCGAAGGCCTTCTTCAGGATGTCGTAGCGAAAGCCCTGCGGCGTTTGCGCCATGACCACGCTCGCGCGCGGGATGGTGGCTTTGATCAGTGCGCCTTCCGCGGTTCGTTCCACCTGTTTCACCGTATCCACGGCGGGCCAGCCCGCGATGGCGGCTCCATGTTTGTGCGCCGCTTCGATCACGTGGCCAATGACTTCCGGCGTAACCAGCGGCCGAACGGCATCGTGCACCAGGACGATGTCTTCGGCATCGGCTGTTATACGCGCTAGAGCGCTTGCCACCGAGTCCTGACGATGCTCGCCGCCTTCGACCATCTGCAGGCGCTTGCTCAAAATTTCCGGGTACTGCTTTTCAAGCTGGGCGCGAAAAGCTGCGATTTCGTCCTGGCGTAGAGCGACAATGATTTCATAGACGGCGGCGGTGGCGGCGAACTTACGCAGCGTGTGGACGAGAATGGGCACGCCGCCCAGTTCCTTGAACTGCTTGGTCGGAGCTCTCTTTTTCGATTTCGCCGCCGAGTGCACGGCCATGCGTGTGCCCAGTCCGGCGGCCGGAATGATGACAAAAACCTTCATAGGGGCGATCAGTATAGTACAGGGTTTAGGCTTTTGCGCGTGGGTGAGCGGTTCGTCGCGTCCCGTGCCGCGGAGTAAAACGGGGCAAGCCCGGTCTCTACATGAAGCGCCTAGTCGGCTGCCCGGTCGGCCACTGACGTGGTCTTTTTCGCCGGATCGGAGGGTAGTCCGCTGGGTCCTGGCACCGGAGGCCCGGCCACCAAAGGCGGCGCTTTTGAGTCGTGCCGGCCCGTCGCGCGCTCATCCCATTTGCCGAAGATCATCTTGCCCGCGGTGGTTTGCAACACCGAGGTCACAGAGATGTCGATGGTCTTGCCGATCATCTTGCGCGCATTATCGATGACCACCATGGTGCCGTCATCCAGATAGGCAACGCCCTGGTTGTACTCTTTCCCTTCCTTCAGGATGAACACCCGCATAATTTCGCCGGGTAGGACGATGGGCTTCAGCGAGTTGGCGAGTTCGTTGATGTTGAGCACGGCCACGCCCTGTAACTGCGCGACTTTGTTGAGATTGAAGTCGTTGGTGATGATCTTGCCTTCATAGAGTTTGGCCAGTTCGATGAGCTTCATATCGACTTCGCGGACGCTGGGGAAGTCGTCTTCCACGATCTGGATCTGGACCGAAGCGGTTTTCTGGAGACGCTGCAGGATATCGAGGCCGCGGCGGCCGCGATTGCGTTTGAGCGAGTCGGCGGAATCGGCCACCAGTTGCAACTCGCGCAGCACGAACTGCGGGATCACAATCAGGCCGTCGAGGAAGCCGGTCTCGGCGATGTCGGCGATCCGCCCGTCGATAATGACACTGGTGTCGAGGATCTTGTAACTCTTCTTGCCCGACCTTTCGCCGCCGAACACACCGCCGAGCGCCGCCAGATTGAGCAGGTCGCCCTTGTTGGCCCCGACCGCTAATCCCACGTATGCCATGACCAGCATCACCATGATCTGCAGAAAACTTTGGATGGGGCTTGCAGGGATACTGTTCCGAATGACGATTGCGAACAGATAAGCGCCGAAGATACCGAGCACGCTGCCGATGGCGGCTCCGATCAGCCGCTTCAGGCTCATCGTGCGCAATCTCCACTCGAATACAATGATGGCGACGCCGATCAACAGACCGACGACGGCATCCAGTCTCGAGGGCAGGTTAAACGGATGAATCAGAGCGCAGATGACACCGACAATGAGGACAAACAGAAGGCGTATAAGGACGACGTCCACGAGTAAGACCTCTCTCGGGGAAGGCACCGCTCGAGCGATCCCTGCCCCCGCCGGTCGCCCAGGGCGAATGATATTAAGATCCCTGCGTCCGACGTTCTATTCGCGGAGCGGTATGAATAATAATGAGAACGTGCCCCGCGCCCGGTTTAAGCCGGGTTACTGCGATAAGTACCGGAAGAAGTATATACCTGGTTGAGAACGGGAACCAGCCTTTCGTTTGGCACTTAATGGCGTTGGTTCCTCCACTTAACTGTGCGACCGGCTAGTTGCTAAGTGCCCCCTACATCCCATCATAGTTCGGGCCGCCGCCGCCCTCGGGTGGAACCCAGGTAATGATCTGGTAGGGGTCCTGAATGTCGCAGGTCTTGCAGTGCACGCAGTTCGCGGGATTCAGGCTGATGCGCTTGCCATGGGGCGCGGTTGCGTCGTCCACCATCTCGTAGACGTTTGCGGGGCAGAAGTTCTGGCAGGGGCTGCCAAACTCTTTCACGCACCGGTCGTTACAGATATTGGTGTCGTGAATCAGCAAATGCGCCGGCTGATCTTCTTCATGCTTGGTGCCGGAATGATAAAGGTCGGTGAGTTTGTCGAAGGTGAGCTTGCTGTCGCCTTTTGCGGGACCAAGCATGTGTGCTTCCGGGCCGCCGTCGGCGGGGAGAGTGGCGAGCGGCTTCAGGTTCTCGTGCCCCGCATGCGACGGCACGCGCTGGCGAATGCCGCCATCGAAAACTTCCTGGAGCACGGTGTTGAACATGCCGGCGACCATGCCATTTTTGAATCCCTGATGGAAGTTGCGCACCGGCCACAGCTCATCGTGAATCCAGCTGGTTTCAACGCGGCGCTGGAACTTACCGAGCGTTGCAGTTGACGTGTCGGATTT
>DATFVD010000653.1:0-8000 GCA_035260505.1 Terriglobales bacterium | reverse complement strand
CGCTACCGCTTCACGCCGGAACCATTCATCAGGTTTTTAACGAAACCTACTCACAAAACAGCCCTCTCGCTACCATCGACCTGGTGACTCCGCCGCTGGTCGACGAGAGTTATTTGGTTACTATCTATGAGGACATGACCGGTGACTGGGTTAGCCCAAACCTTGATGAGGTGAGCCCGTACATCAACTGGACGGACGACTTGGGACCCGAAACCTTGGGCAATGGCCACTCCATGGCTTCCGGCCCCCAAAACACCCATAGCAATAGCCAACCGAAAATCCTGAAAATGGTACAACACTCCGACCAGCCCGCAGTGGGACCATACGTGGCGATCTTCCCAGTGCGCGTGAAGGCCAATACCCATCTCACGCTCACCATCCCATATTCCAGTCCCGACCATTTCACCTACAACGTAAGTGTTCAAGTCCAAGGCTGGTGAGATCAGGCTGCCTCCGTCACGATCAGGGTGACGGAGGCGGTAGATATTCCTTGCGGCGAACCTGTGCGGCGAACCTGAGCTTCCCCTAGAGACGCGGCTGCTCGCGTCTCAGCATCATTGGGCGGGACGGGCACAAGCCCGCCCCTGCTTCGGTGAGGCACTCCCGTTACGACCGTAGTTCCCTTCCGAGTATTTCTCTTGCAACACATCAGTGGCTGGGCATTCTATAGTAAGTAGTATGCGATGGCTGCCAGCAGGAGTCGCGTTGTTGCTTGCCGGAGTGTGTATGGCCGCCGACACTCCCCCCGCCGTTGCGCCATCACTGTGCTCCAATACCGCGGGCGCGCCCGCCTGCCACGGTCCCGCCAAAGACCTGAAAGCCGCCCGCCAAGCTTTCGCGCGCGGCCTCGAACTCGAGAAATCGAAGAACGACAAACTGCAGAGTCTTGACCAGGCTTTTTACGAATTTGAGGAAGCGTCTCGCCTGGTCCCGCAAAACGTGGAGTACATAACCGCGCGGGAGATGACGCGACAACATCTGGCCGGGATGCATCTGGAACGCGGAAACAGCGACCTGCTCGATGGCCGGCAAGTTGAGGCGCTGGCGGAGTTCCGAACGGCGCTGAACCTCGATCCGCAGAATGAATTCGCGCAGCAGCGCATACTTGACGCCCTGGGCCCCGTGCCGGTGCATGCCTCCGGCCCGCCTGAAGTAGTCGCCACCAGCGATGGACTCACCGCCAAACCGACCAATGAGCACCATGACATCCATTACCGCGGCGATTGGCGTGGTCTGCTCACCGCGGTCGCCACAAGTTACGGGCTGACGGTGGTCTTCGACGACAACTTTCCCAGCCGCCGTGTGCGCTTCGACCTGGAGAATGCCGATTTCGCCACTGCCATGCAGGCGGCCTCCGCAGTTACGAAGAGCTTCAGCGTGGCAGTGGAAGACACCGTTCTTTTTGCGTGCGCCGAGACTCCCGACAATCATCGTCTCTACGACCGCATGGGCCTGCGCTCGTTTTACATCTCTGGCGGCACTCCCCAGGATTTGAACGAGTTGATGAACACGCTGCGCACGCTATTTGAGTTCCGGTTTGTGAGCCTCAACGCTGCGTCCAGCACGATCACGCTGCGCGGACCGCAAGCGGCATTGGAAGCGGCAACCAAATTTCTCGGACAGTTGAATAGCCCCAAGCCGGAAGTGATGCTCGATTTGAAGGTCTTCCAGGTAAGCCATACTTACATGCGGAATATCGGGCTGCACGTCCCCAACAATTTCAATCTATTCAACATTCCGGCGGCCGCGCTCGGGGCTCTCGGCGGACAAAATATCCAGGACCTGATCAACCAATTGATTGCCTCCGGAGGCATTAACCAAGCCGGCAACCAGAGCATTGCTGCGCTTCTCGCTCAATTGCAAGGCCAGCAGAATTCCATCTTCAGCCAGCCGCTCGCAACTTTCGGCGGCGGACTCACACTGATGGGACTAAGCCTCGATCAGTTGGTCGCCGCGCTTTCCATGAATGAGAGTTCCGTCCGGTCGCTCGACCATGTCCACCTGCGCGCTTCCCAGGAGAAGGAAGCGACTTTTAAACTAGGGTCGCGCTATCCCATTCTCAACGCCAGCTTCGCGCCGATTTATAACAATCCAGCCATCTCGAAGGCCATTGGGAATCAGTCATTCACCTCGGCCTTTCCTTCCGTCAATTACGAGGACATCGGACTTACGCTCAAGGCGAAACCACTGGTTCATAACAATTCAGACGTAGCTCTCGAACTGGAGGTGCAATTCCGCACCTTGGGGAGCACCAGCGTAAATGGCATTCCGGTAATTTTCAATCGTGAGTACAAGGGTGGAATCCTGCTCAAGGAAGGGGAACCCGCGGTCGTGGCGGGAATGATTACGACTTCCGATCAGAAGAGCCTGAGCGGTCTGCCTGCGTTCTCCCGGATCCCGGGCTTCGGCGTTCTCACATCTCAGCAGTCCAAACAGGAAGAGGACGACGAACTGCTGATTCTGATCACGCCATACGTAGTCCGTGGCCCGGAGCGCACCGAAACCCCGGAAATCTGGATGGGAAAATAATTAGAGGTCGCCAGCGTCCCGATTCCCCGTAGAGACGCGGCTTGCCGCGTCTCCGGTAGCGATACAGAGCAAGCCCCGTCTCCACAAAAATCACTTGCCGCTTTTTTCCTGGCTTGCCTGGAAGTCCACAATCTTCTTCAATAGATCGACGGGCGCCCCGCCGGGCACATTCCGTCCGTTGATGAATAGAGTCGGCGTGCCACTTACGCCCACTGATTTCCCGAGCGCGAGGGAGGCGTCGACTCTAGCTTTCGTATCCGGCTTGGCGGCGCAGGCGGCGATTTCGTCGCCATTCGCGCCTGACGCGGTTGCGATGGCTTTCAGCTTTTCATCGGCATTGGCCTCAGTGATATTGGCCTGCTCATCAAATGTCTTCTGGATAAACCTCCAGACTGGGTTATTCGAAGCGGCCCCTGCCGAAGCCTGCCCCACGCAATCGACATAGCCAGCCGCCTTCTCCGCCCAGTTGTGCGAGGGCAATGGAAAATTCTGGAAAATAAAGTGGGCCTCGGGCTCTTGCGTTAGTAACTGCTCGACGCCGGCCGCAGCCTTCTGACAGTGCGGGCACTGCATGTCGCTGAACTCGACAATGGTCACTGCGGCCTTCGCCGGGCCTTTCGCCGGACCATTCACTCCCTTTTCCAGCTTGGCGCGGGCGTCGTCAAATGGCTTCGCACCGAAGGGCAGGATGTCGCCCGTAATTGCATGCTTGCCGTCAGCACTAACCAGCAACCGATTCGGGTTCGATCCCTGCGGATTGGTGATCACAAGCGAGACCTCGCCCAGTCCCGGCACTTCGGAGGGACGAATCTCAATCACCTTCCACGTTACCGTGGAATCGTAGCCAAACATCTGGACCAGGAACGCGTTGACCGTTTCTTCAGTGGGGAGAACCGTCGTGCCTGCACTGGCGGGCGAACTGACCGCTGGTTTGGCCGCCGGTCTGGTCTGGAGAGTAGGCGCGGTTTGAGCGATGGCGATACCACACAACAGAAGAGCGGCGAGCAGTATGCGATGTAGTGTCATAGAAAGAAATTCGAGCGGAAGTTGATTGTTACAAAAGTCAAGAAAGTTGTCATTTCTGACGCGTTGCCAGTGGAGAGCCGGGCATCCCCGCCCTGCCGCTATTGTGCTGGATGGGCGAAACACCCGTCCCTCCATCGAATCTCTCTTCATCATGCGGTCGCGGAGTTAGAACTCCGCCTTGGCCGCAATTGGAAATCTCCGCCCATAGCCGAACGCCTTGGCGGAGATCTTGATTCCGGGCGCCGCTTGTTGCCGCTTGTACTCACTGCGCTCTACCATCCGGATCACCCGCCGCACCAACTCTGGATCAAAATTGTGGGCGCGTGCGATCTGTTCGGAGGACCATGACTCCTCCACGAAATCTTCGAGAATCTCATCGAGCACTTCGTAGGGCGGGAGCGAGTCCAAATCCTTCTGATCGGGGCGCAACTCGGCAGACGGCGGTTTTGCGATCGTCGATTCCGGAATTACTTTGCGGCGCGAGTTCACGTAAGCGCTCAGGCGGTACACCAGCGTCTTTGGCACATCCGAGATCACCGCCAGTCCACCCACCATGTCGCCGTAAAGAGTGCAATAGCCGACGGCTAATTCGCTCTTGTTGCCGGTCGAAAGCACCAGGGCCCCGAACTTATTTGACATCGCCATCAGCAGCAATCCACGGGCGCGGGATTGAATGTTTTCTTCGGTGACGTCTTCCGGCATCCCGGCAAACACAGGCGCAAGCGTCCCGCGGGCGGCCTCGTAGATTTCGTCGATCGAGAGCAACTCGAAGCGAATCTTCAAATTCCCGGCCAGTTCCCGTGCGTCGTCAATCGACCCTTGCGACGAGTACGGACCCGGCATGCCAACGCCGATAACGTTCTCGGAGCCGAGCGCATCGACCGCGATGGCCGCGGTAAGCGCGGAATCGATACCGCCGCTGAGTCCGATAATCGCCTGCTTGAATCCGCATTTGCGAACGTAGTCGCGCGTGCCCAGGACCAGTGCATCATAGGCGCTGGCTTCTTCACCAGCAATCTGTGGGTGCATGTCTCCGGCGAGCGTCTGGGAATCGAAATAGATCAGATCTTCCTCGAACGACTTGCCTTGCGCGATGACCTGTCCGTCGGGCGCGATCACCAGGCTCGAACCGTCGAAGACCAGGCTGTCATTGCCCCCGACCTGGTTCACCATCGCGACCGGCACTTTCTGATTCTGCGCGATGGCCGCCAGCATGTCCCGACGCAGTTCGCGCTTGCCCAGCCAAAATGGCGACGCGGATATGTTGAGCACGAAGTTCCCGCCGGCCTGCACCAGTTCTTCGACCGGGTCGATGCGATAAAGCTGCTTGTTCCAAAATCGCTTGTCGTTCCAGGCGTCCTCACAGATGGTCAAAGCCATCTGATTGCCGCAAAAACTGAACAGTTGCTGGCTCTTGGCGGGAGCAAAGTTGCGCATCTCGTCGAAGACGTCATAGGTAGGCAGCAGCATCTTCGACTGGACGAACTCGATTCGCCCATCGCGCAGCAGGGCGGCGGAGTTCATCACTTTTTTGCCGGAATCCGCTTCCGCCGGGGTGACCAGTCCGCAGATCACGGCGATACCGCGCGTTTCCGCGGCGATCCTCTCGGCAGTCGCGCGACTGTGCGACACAAATGAGGGTCGATCGACCAGATCGTGCGGCGGGTAACCGGAGACGGCCAGTTCCGGAAACAGAATCAGGCCGGCGCCGGCGCTCCGCGCTTGCAGCGCAAACTGGATGATCTTGGCAGCGTTGCCAGAGAAGTCCCCCACGGTGGGGTTGATCTGGCCCAGGGCAATCTTCACACTCATAGTGTAGAAGGTCGAGACCAGAAGGCGCTAATGCCGGGGAAAAGAACGACATGACTTTCTTGATGCGAGCAGCGCCAACTATTGAGGCATTGAATCATTGCGTCATTAGCCATTGAAAACCCGAAACCCGCGAGCTCTTGAACTTCAATGATTCAATGCCTCAATCACTCAATGGCTCAATAGTCTTTCCCAGTTCGGGCCTGGGTCTTTACCTGGGTCGGTCGGCTGAGGCGCGCCCATCACAGGCGTGCGAGAAGGGTTCGCTGGATTAGATTCCGGCATCTCTTCTCCCGGACGCCTCAACGTGGGCGCATTCGCGGGGCGGTCTTCCTCTTTCCGGGCGATGGTTGGTTCCCCCAGATCAACTTCCTTTTCAATGCGCACGACCTTCTCGCCACCTACCTTCATGGTCTCGACCCGCACGACTTCGTCGCCAACGAAGCGCACAAAATCTACATCCTGAGGGGGCACGCCATAGATCCACTCCTCGTACTCAGCCTCGTCGGCACGCTCACGCACTTTCTTTGGCGGACGTCCCTTGGCGTAGATCACCATGTCGTGGTTCATCCCCACCAGCACGTGGTGATTCTTGATCGCATCTTTGACCTGGGGAGACACGGTTTCGAGATACGCGTCAAGCGCCGACTTGGAATCGAAATCAAACACCGGACGCAGCACCTGCTTCAGCTCTGGTCCGGTCATCTCCGGGACATATTTGTCGAAGTAGAGATCCACGAAAGAGCCGCGGGCATTGGCGGACGAATCCGATGGCGCAATCGGAACCGATGAGTTCGCACCCGAAATCTGGATGTGCTGGTACCACTTCTGCTTCTTGATGGGACCACCGTTGATCTCGAAGCGGATGTGGTCCTCTTTGATGACGACGTCGCTGATGCGGGCCCGGTCGCCAGGTTTCGCGGCTGGCCCCCAGAGCGACATCAAATGTTGTAGTTCCGGGCCGGTGGGGGTAACGTTGCCGTTTCTAAGCTTCAGCCCCATCTTCCCCATCGGGAAGCTCGTGCGGATATAGACCAGCTCCTCATTAAAGGCATGGATAATATCTTCGCGGGTCGCCTTGGAAATCTTGGGAGGTGGAGTATTCTCGGCGAGCGCCAGTGTGGAGAAGACTAGAAGGAGAGCCAACAGCCGACAACGAACGCGGTAAACGTGGAAGGACCGCATGCAGCACCCCGGGCCGACTGCCTTATTATAGACCGGCTTTGTCCGTTAAGGGGGCGACTGCATCCGCAGACCTTCGCGGCCGCCTTCAGTTTGTAACTGCGTCCTTCACTTTGCGATGCCGAGTGCCCTGCGGTGGAACGGCGCTCTTCCTATTCTTCATGGGTAAAAACGAATTGTCGAGTCTCCGCGCACTCTCAGGCAGCTATCGTCTCGGCCTTGTATTTGGAGATCGTAGCAATGCGGTCGCGTGCACGAAGCATCGGTCGTTCGATCAGATAGTAGGAAACGCAGGCAAGACCCACGGCCCACAATACGCCGTAGCGCGAAGATGACGAGGGATCGAAGAAAGGCTGCTGCCAAAGGTAAAGGCTGTAACTTATGTTCCCGAGCCAGACCATAGGTGGCAGATTCAGCAGTCGATACGGGTGCTGGACTACGTGGAGGAGGATTCCCGCAATTGAGAAATGGAGGATGGGAGAAAGAATGAAGAGCATGAACACGGTGCGCAGCCGACTGTCAGCATCGTAGAGAGGGATCAACAGCATCGCGACCAGCATCAGCGCCGCCGCCTTCCATGGAATCTCTCGCATGCGTGGGCCCAGCATGGCCAGCAAGCAGCCGGTAGCCAGATTGTCGCCGACGGTCAGCAGATTTCCATAGCCCCCATTGCCCACTTTGAGAAAGAACAAAAAGGTTCTGGCTATTGGGGCCGCCAAAATCACCGCACACAGAATAATCATGCGGTGTTGGTACCACTTCTTGAGAACGCTGGGCCACAGGAAGTAAAACTGCTCCTCCACACTCAGGGACCACAAATGTCCGATAACCCATGGACGGAAGGGATCAAAATTTACAAGATAGAGCAGCGCGGCACCGATGTCGTACCACCGAAGGGACTGCCAATAGAGCAGAACGATCATCAAAATGAAAAACATCGCTGCGGGAAAAATGCGGTAAGCGCGCCGGATATAGAAGTCCCGCAAACTGATCGTGCCAGTGCGGGAGTGCTCTCCGAGCAATATCGTCGTAATGAGGTAGCCAGAAATGACGAAAAAAATCCGCACTCCGAGGTTGGCGTATTGACTAAGAAATCGTGGCGCATGTCCCGAATAGGCAATGTGGCCGACCACTACCATGCTGATGGAGATAGCGCGGAGGCCGTCCAAAGACGGAATGCGTTTCACGGTAGGGATCATAACATTGCTTCGGGAAGGCCCGAAATCAGCCTCCCCCGCGGGTTGTCACGCACTTGAGACCGCAGTGACCGGCAGTCCGAGTACTTCGGTAACGGTGAGCTGTACCTTAAGCACCTGAGGCCATTCCCGGCAACGCACTTAGAATGGATACAGGACGGACGAGCTCATCCCCGCGCTTGGGCCGACAGGACTGCCTTTTGCCATTGAAGCTGCCCATTCCCGCGCGCATTCCGCTGCTGTACGTCATCCTTGGCG
>DATFVD010000652.1:0-2736 GCA_035260505.1 Terriglobales bacterium | reverse complement strand
AGTAAAAATCTAAAGCATGAAGGCGGATGGCCCGTCCGTCGCGGCTTTTGAAGGGTCGGATCCAGACTGAGCGCACCACAGCCTTTGCGAACAGCGCCAGCAAATCGAACTTTTGTGCGAGGCAAACGGCCTGCTGAAAGCTGAGAGCTGACAGCCGACAGCTGAGAGCTGATCCTGACGCCGGACTGTTAGAATTTCCGTCTAATGATTTTTCGCAGCGATAACCGCGCTCCTGACCAGATTCGTCCCGTCAACATCATTCCCGATTTCATCTCGACCGCCGAAGGCTCGGCGCTGATTGAGATGGGCAACACCCGCGTCATCTGCACCGCCTCCGTCGAGGAGACGGTACCTTCATTCTTGCGAAATTCGGGCAAGGGATGGATATCCGGCGAATATGGGATGCTTCCCCGCTCCACCCTGACCCGCACCGCGCGCGAATCGGCCAGGGGAAAGCAAAGCGGGCGCACGCAGGAGATTCAGCGCCTCATCGGACGCTCGCTGCGCGCGGTGGCCGATTTGAAGCGCATGGGCGAGCGCACCATCTGGATCGATTGCGACGTGATCCAGGCGGACGGAGGCACGCGAACCGCTTCGATTACCGGAGCATTCGTCGCGCTGGGCCTGGCTTTGCAACGCCTGGTCGATGCGGGAACGTTGACCGCGGCCCCGATCAAGGATTTTGTGGCGGCGATCAGCGTCGGCATCGTGGACGGCGAGGTTCTTCTCGATCTTAACTACGAGGAAGATTCGCGCGCCGATGTGGACATGAACTTCGTCATGACCGCAGGCAACAAAATCGTTGAACTGCAGGCCACCGCCGAGCACCAGGTGTTCGACGACGCTCAACTCGCAAAGATGATGGCGCTCGCCCGCCAAGGCATCCAGTCGCTGATCGCCAAGCAACAGGCGCTGCTGGGAACCCTGGCTTTGCGCCAGTGATGATTGTGTGGACTGATTGTGTGGACTGATTGTGCGGTGGCGACACGTGTCGATTCTATTCGCGACGAGCGCCCGTGGTTTAGAATTGTCTGCACATCGCACTGATCAGGAGGACGTATGAAGCTCACCCCCGGCAAACTCGCCGGAATGAAAGCCGTATCGAATGAACGCGGAGTAATCGCCGCCGCTGCCATGGACCAGCGCGGCTCGCTGCAAAAGTCTCTAGCCAAGGAAAAAGGCTCGGCCATCTCCGACGAAATGATGGAAGAATTCAAGATTTTGGTAAGCGAAGTCCTGACGCCACATGCCAGCGCCATCCTGCTCGATCCCGAATGGGGACTGCCAGCTTCGAAACGCCGCGCGAAAAACGCTGGCCTCCTGCTCGCCTATGAAAAGACCGGATACGACAAGACCGGGCCGGGACGCCTCGGCGACCTCCTCGACCACTGGTCGGCGAGACGCCTGAAAGAGGCAGGCGCCGACTGCGTCAAAATTCTGCTCTACTACACTCCCTACGATCCCAAGGACGTGAACGATAAGAAACACGCCTGGGTCGAGCGCATTGGCGATGAGTGCCGCGCCAATGACATCCCCTACTTCCTCGAGTTCGTTGGCTACGACGAAGGTGCGGACGAGAAGGGCATCGAGTATGCCAAAAAGAAACCGCACATCGTCACCGAGAGCATGCGGGAGTTCACCAAACCGCGCTACGGCGTAGACGTCCTCAAAGTCGAAGTGCCCGTGAACATGAAGTTCGTCGAAGGCACGAAATCGTTTGGAGGCGAGAAAGCCTACACGAAGAAAGAAGCCATTGACCTGTTCCACAAGGCTGCCAACGTGGCGACCAGGCCGTTCATTTATCTCTCGGCCGGCGTCAGCAACGCGGAATTCAGCGAGACCCTCGAATTGGCAGGAGAATCCGGCGTGAAGTTCAACGGCGTTCTCTGCGGACGTGCCACCTGGAAAGACGGCATCCCGATCTACGCGAAACAAGGCGCCGCCGCGTTCCGCAAGTGGCTGGAAACCGAGGGCGTAAAGAATATCCACAACGTCAACGACAAACTGAAAGCCGCGACCTCGTGGCACTCAATTTATGAAGTGGAACCCGCGCTGGTCTAGCCGTTTGCGGGTTCTTAGCTTTAAGGCGGGTCCGCTGACCCGCCTTTGTTTGTTGCCTAATTGCTATGCTGAGTGCTAATTGCTGAATGCCGAGTGCTGAATGCCAGTTCCCGACCGTAAAACCGCCCTTATCACCGGCGCTTCGTTCGGCATCGGACTGGAACTCGCCCGCATCTTCGCCCGCGAAGGCTACAACCTCGTCCTCGTCGCCCGCAGCGCGGACAAACTCCGGCAACTCGCATCCGAACTCGAGAAGGCCTATGGCACACGTTCACTGATTCTGGCGGTTGACCTGACCGAACCTGGAGCGTCCGCATATGTGCTGGATCAGACGACGCGCGCGGAAATTGATGTGGATGTGCTGGTCAACAATGCGGGATTCGGACAGTACGGTTTGTTTGCCGAAAACGATCTCGAAGAATGTCTGCGCCAGATCCAGCTCAACGTAACTACGCTCACTCACCTCACGCGCCTGTATCTGCCGCTGATGATGGAGCGAGTGCGGACTAAGCAAGCGACCGGGCGCATTCTAAATGTGGCATCCACCGCGGCGTTTCAGCCCGGTCCGCTGATGGCCGTATATTTCGCGACCAAAGCTTATGTTTTGCACTTTTCAGAAGCGTTGGCCAATGAACTGAACGGCTCGGGTGTCACCGTGACAGCCCTGTGCCCCGG
>DATFVD010000651.1:0-15753 GCA_035260505.1 Terriglobales bacterium | reverse complement strand
GGGAACGCATATTGGCAGGTCGGGCAGGAAACTTTGAAGAAGGCGGCGAGCACCGGCCCTTGGTTGAGGGCGGCTTGCAATGAGAACTTGCCCTCGTCTTTGCCATTAAAGATGGCGGGCAGGTTGATTTCAGGCGCTTTGGTTCCGGCCGGCAATGCAGCCATATCTTTCGGACCTCCGAATAGTCGATCGAGCCACTTCATGGAAGAAATGCCTCCCATAGTTTATTTAGATGATGCCGCCAGCCTTCAGGATTTTTCGCGTCAATCCGGTGACTGGGATCTCGGGGAGGCGATCGATCGCGACCCACTTGCCCTTCGCGGCGGAAGGAGCATCTGGCAACGGCGTGTTCCGCACAACATGGACCGTATAGTCGGTGACGGTGATGGAATGGCGAAATGAGCGCCAGTGCGCGGAACCAGGCCACGGGCGCGGAGGCTCGGACGATTGGGGGAGTTCCCACATGCCGGGCATGAGCGAGGCTTTTCCCGGGCGTTGGAGGAGCCGGATGTGTCCGTTGCGGTGACTGAGCATGCACCAGATTTCTTTCCTGACCTGACGTTCCTTGCCTGGTATTGACGTCTTGCCGGGCGAGGACGCCCGGCGCTCCATTGTTATTGTGCGATTTGGGCCGTGGTTGGATCGTTCCGTTACACACCATTTCCGGACAGGGCACTCTGGGCAGCGAGGTCGGCGCGGCGCGCACACGGTTGCGCCGAGTTCCATCATGGCCTGATTGAAATCCCCCGGCCGCGAGTCAGCGAGAAGCGCTTGCGCATGTTGCCAAATTTGCGGCATGGTGAGATTGATGCCGATCAATCTTTGTAGCACACGCTCGACGTTGCCATCGACAACGGCCACAGGTTCAGCGAAGGCAATGCTGGCGATGGCGGCGGCAGTATAGCGTCCGATGCCAGGCAGAGCGAGCAAGGCTTCTGAATTCCGCGGGAAGCGGCCGCCATGTTGTTTAGCAATTTGCTGCGCGGTCTGATGCAACATGCGCGCCCGGCGATAGTAGCCCAGGCCGCTCCAGGCTGCCAGCACAGCTTCTTCAGAAGCCGCCGCAAGCGCTTGGACATTCGGAAAGCGTTCGAGGAAGATCCGGTAATGGTCAAGCACGGCGGCCACTCGCGTCTGCTGCAGCATGATTTCACTGAGCCAGATGCGGTAGGGATCACGCGTTTCGCGCCAGGGAAGATCGCGGCAATGCTCGTCGTACCACAGCAACAGCGCGCGCCGATAGGTGGCTAAGTGCTTGCCGGAGACAGCCGAGTTGACCCAGGACGGAGCCGTGGTGGTTCTAGACGCGGCTAGCCGCGTCTCTACGGGGATGGATCTCGATGCGCGCATTATTGCTGGCTGATTTGTTGGCTGACGCCATGCGCGATGGCAACCCATCCGGCTTTTTGCTGCTGCCACACGGTCATCATGTGCTGCGGGGCCGAGGGAAGCGGTTGCGAACCAGCGGCTCCATTGAAGGTGCCGTTTAGAGTGATGGTGTAGGTCACCACGATGGTGCTGCCGTTCATCTCGGTCTTCAGATCGCCAAGCGCATAGTCTTTTAACTGCCACCCGCGATACTGCTCAAGCGAGGCGGAGCGATCGAGTGCTCCGCCGGGTGCCACTCCGGCATAATTCGAAGCGAGAGCGCGCTCCACCTCAACCCAGTTCGCAGCTTGCACATTTTTCCAGAAGACTCGTTCCAGACCCTCGCCTCCCGTTGCTTCGGAGAAGGAGCGCGCCGGATGCTCACCGTAAAAGGTACATGCCGGCATGAACATCAAGAGGAAGAGCAAGACTGAGATCAGTCCGGATTCGATGGCTGTCCGCAGACGCATGGCGTGATTGTACCGTGATCCCGTGCAATCTCCGCCGGAAGGCAAATGCCACAGACGATTCATCCGGATTTGACCCTCGCGAGAGTGCCCACGATAATGGTAAAGCTGGTCAATCGCAACACGCGCGTGACCATTAACCCGCACCGGCAGGGATGATTATGACCGAATTTGACCGCAAGGTGGAAGAGGCTTCCGTTCGCTTCAATCGCTCGGTAGCGAATATCGCCGAGACACTGGAAAAGGAGACGGCGGAACTGGTGGCGTATCTGAACGACGAGGTTGTGCCAGCGGTGCGAACACATTCGTCGAAGGCACTGCGAACGGCGGCGGGAAAACTCTCCCAGTTCGCGGACTTTCTAGAGACACAACGAAAGGGTTCTTGAACCGCCGCCCGGCAAGCGACCTGCCCATGAACGCACGGTGCCCGTTGCAGACGGTAGCGGCATCGTCGCTGCCATGTCTTCTGCTCCTTCTATTGCTGTTCAGCGCACTGCTCAGCGGCTGTGGTGGACGAAAACATACACCGGCGGAAACTCCGCCGCCGGCACTTCCGCAGGAAAAAGAAAAGCCTCTCGCGACCCCTCCGTCCGCAGATATAGGAGAAGACGAGAAGATCGACGTCCCTGCCGGCGCAAGACCGATCTTTGAGGAAACCGGTATCGCGAGCTGGTACGGCGCTCCCTATCACAACCGGCGCGGATCGAACGGCGAGATTTATAACATGCACGCGATGACGGCGGCGCATCTTACCTTGCCGCTGGGCTCGATCGTGCGCGTCACCAATTTGAAGAACGGAAATTCAGCGGTAGTGCGGATTACCGATCGCGGTCCGTTCGTGGTAGGACGCATTGTCGATCTTTCGCTGGCCGCCGCGAAGGTTCTCGACGTGTACTTGCCTGGTATTGCGAAAGTTCGGCTCGAGGTGCTCCAGTCGCCTGTATCGCTCGATACGGGTGGCCGATGGGCGGTTCAGATCGGCTCTTTCAGCGGTGAGAAAGCGGCTGCTGAATTGGCGAAGCACCTGCAGAAGCGCTACCAGACGGCCAAAGTCTTAAAGTTTGTGAGTCCCGTCGGAGTCTGGTGGGTGCGGGTACGAGTGCTCGACGACAACCGCCAGCGCGCAACCGCTCTCGCCCGCGAGACGGAGACTGCTGAGGGGTCAGTGTTTTTGGTGCGGCTCGACTGAAATACGTTTCTTTACAAAACCCTGTTAGCCTAAGTGATATTGTTTCTTCCCGAGATATCGAGAACGTAACTCCATGTTGAACTGGCCTGGTGATAGTTATTCCGGGCAGAGGAGAGACTAACTTATGGCGGACTGTCTATTCTGCCGGATCATTCGCGGTGAAGTGCCATCCAAGAAAGTTTATGAAGATGAGCACACTTATGCCTTTGAGGATCTGAACCCGCAGGGCCCGACTCACGTGCTGATTATCCCGAAAAAACATATTTCCGGTTTGAAGGAGGCCGTGGCGGAAGACGCTGAGTTGATGGGGCGCTGTCACCTGGCGGCGGCGCAGATTGCCCGGGAGCGGTCGATTGAAGACGGCTACCGCACGGTGGTGAATGTGGGCCCGCGCGCGGGGCAATCGGTTTTTCATCTGCATGTGCACTTGATCGGCGGACGGCCGTTGCAATGGCCACCGGGGTAGCAGCTCGTTTCATAAATTTGTGACATGGGTTTTTGTTTGTAATCTTGAGCGCAGCGAAAGACCTGCTGTCTCGTGCACCAGCAAAAAGCAGATCCTTCGCTTCGCACGACAAGCGGACCTCTGAGCATCTCCCCAATCGTCGCACCTTCCTCTTCGTGCCCACATCCGCTGGCTTACAATCGTGGGATGGCAAACCTGACATTGGTTTACGGTCTGCGCCTGCTGCCGTCCGATGAAGTCGAGGCGGTTGGCGAAGCGCCCATCAAGCTGAAAAATGGGCGCGAGGCGCACGTCACCATGCATACTCTCGAGGGCAGTAAAGACGAGATCGAGAAGCAACTCAAGACGAGTCTCGCGGCCTTTTTCGACATTTATCCTGAGATATGACGCCTGAGATATGACGCCATGGATAGAACCGCAAAGAGCGGAGTCCTATAACCAGACGGCAAAGCAGGCCATGCGATGAGACTGATCTCCCTGGAACTCGAGAGCAAGTTGCACGAAAAGGGGCTCTGGCCGCGGAGTCGCGTCGCGTGGGCGGCGCTCTACGTCCTGGCACTCGATCTCCTTCTGTTCGCGGTGCAGTGGCTGACGCGTCATGTGAGTCCATCGATGTCAGCGAGCCTGGGAGGCTGGGTAACTTTTCTCAGCATCCTCGCAATTGTTCTGCTCGCGTTTGCCGGGTTCCGCTGGCTGCGCTCGCAACTGCTGTGGCGGCTGCGAAACCGGCTGATTGTCACATATGTCTTTATTGGAGTCATTCCGGTTTTTCTGCTGGTGATGATTTCTCTGATCACCCTTTATCTCCTTGCCGGACAGTTCGCCAGCTTTGTCGTGACATCCGACATCACAACTCATTTGCACAGCATGGAAGCCGCGAACCGAGCCATCGCCCATCATCTGACGTCGCATATTTCGGGGAGTGGAAAGCTGGATTCGGGCGTTCTCGGCCACGCAAGACCGCATCGTCCGGAATGGTCGCGGCGCCAAGTGTGCGTGTGGTATCGAAACCAGTCGCAGCCTTACTGTGAAGGTCCGGAGGGCGCGGCTGCGTTTGACTCTCCGTCGTTTATCACCGCGGATTTCCGCGACATTGTGCGCGATCACGGCACACTCTATCTGCGAACAGCAACCGTGCTTGCGCCCGAATCCTTGCGCGTGATTTTGAGTGAGCCGCTTGATAAGGACTTTGTCGACAAGATCGCGGGCGATCTTGGTCTGATTGCGGTTTACGGTTCCCAGAGTCCGGCTGCGATCCCGAATGCCAGCGCGGCCGCGCCAGCGCGGCAGAATGGTCCGACACCGTACTTGGCCTTCCAGAACGGGAAACAGCGCGAGCAAACTTTCTCCGCCGGGACCACTCCGCCAGCGAGCAGCACGCTCGATCACAAGATCACGTTCCCGATCCCGCTGCAGGTTGTGGATTGGGCCACGGGAGAACGGCAGCGCGCGGGAGCTCTCGCTGAAGTCGAGACACGGCCTTCGGTGCTCTATGCCAGACTCTTTGCCGCGCTTGGAGATTACGCTCGGGGCGTGGAATATATTTTGCTGTCGATTGCGATTGTGTTCGCGATCATCGAGCTGCTGGCGCTGTTCGTTGGCACCAAACTGACGCGCAGCATCACATCGGCGGTGGACCAACTCTATCAAGCGACCAAGCACATCAATCGTGCCGACTTCAGCCACAGGATTCCGGTGCAGTCTAACGATCAACTCGCGACGCTGGCAAACTCCTTCAATTCGATGACGACATCGATCGAGAAACTGGTTCAGGAGCAGAAGGACAAGCAGCGCCTCGAAGGCGAATTGGCGATCGCGCAGGAAGTGCAGGCGCAGCTTTATCCCAAATTGATCCGGCAACTCGAAAATCTGGAGGTGCACGGATTCTGCCGTCCAGCGCGGACGGTGAGCGGAGATTACTACGATTTTCTCGCATTGAATTCCGACAAGCTGATGCTGGCGGTCGGCGACATCAGCGGCAAAGGAATTTCGGCGGCGCTGCTGATGGCGACGATCCACTCGGCGGTGCGGGCATACAGCACCGAAGACCGATCGGTTCTGCGCGAACCAGTTGCAGTCGGCGCTTCCGCGGGCTCGGGACTGATGCTGGCTTCGGATCTGAGATGGACGGAAGCGTCTCCAGCGGCGCTGCTGACTCTGCTGAACCATCAGCTTTACGAGAGCACTCCGGATGCAAAGTACGCGACTTTGTTTTTGGGAATTTATGATGGGGCGACGCGCCAGCTCACATACGGCAATGGCGGCCACTTGCCGCCAATCCTGATCTCCGATGATGGGTCGTGCCAGTCGCTGAGCTGTGGCGGAACCGTGATTGGCCTCTTCGACAACTTGAGTTTCCCGGAAGCGACCGTGCAACTCCGCGCTGGCGATTTGCTGGTGGCTTACAGTGACGGTGTGACCGAGCCGGAAAACGATTATGGCGAGTTCGGCGAAGAGCGGCTGATCCAACTGGTGCGCGAGAATCGCCATTTGCCGCTGGAGCGCATCACTGAAATTGTCACCGTCGCCGTCAACGACTGGATCGGCGACAACGAACAGCCCGATGACGTAACTCTGGTGCTGGCGCGCGCGAGGTAGCGGAGCGCCTGTTACTCCATAGGAAAATCTTAGATGGTCTCGATTTTCAGAGTTTGAAAAGCCGCTCGATACAGGCGTTCATCCATGGTCAATAACCTATAGCCGTGTGCTGCGGCATGAGCTCCGATCAAGAAGTCAGCAAGAATCCGCCGCGTGCCCAAGTCGCGCTGCTTTCGACGCCGTTCCGCATAGCCGCGGAACGCTCGACCGGCGGATCGCCAAATCGCTTCAGTCAGATTCCAATCGATCGTGATTCCGATGTCTTCAAAGAACCCATTCACGAAATTTTCAGTTCGACCGGGACCTGCTACCAGTTCGGCAAAGACCGGCGCGGCCACAGTTACATTTCCCTGCTCAAAGGCTGATTCCAAGGCAGTCTGCACTGCCAAGTTCAGCGATGGGTCGGGCCCCCAATATGCGACGACCACATTGGTGTCGAGGGCGGTCGTCATCGTTCTCCGCGCATCATTCTCCGCGCATTTCCCGCAGCCAGCGGTTGATCGCCTTTCTGCCCGATCCGACTCCGGGAGTGCCGATGCCGCGATATTTTTCGAATACGCTTTGGCTGCGTACGGGACGGATATGCACGCCGTTGCTGTCGGTCTCGAACAGCAGCCGGTCTCCGGCCCGAACGCCGAGGATTCGGCGAACTTCGATGGGCACGGTGATCTGGCCTTTGCTCGTGATTTTAGCCTGCTTTTGCATGGCGAGTTCCGATTCCTTACTTTATCATATTTTCCTTACTTGGCGTGCTTCAACCGCTGGAGACAATTTTTCAAGCCCCTTGTAACCGTCTCGCCGTAAAAATCATCAATAATTCCTGAGGGCGTGATTATCAGGAGTAACGAAATGAAAATTAAAGCCAAATTCGCGAAATTTGTGGCGGCGTGCACTTTGTTGTTTTTGAGTTTGCCCGCGCTTGCACGCGCCGCGAATCCTCAGGATCAGGGGACCACGCCGACGCAATCCGTGCCGAAGGGCGGGAACCAGAAGGCCCAGCCTGGACCCGGCAAGGAAGTCGGCAAGGGCGGTGAGGACATTGGCAAAGGCGCAGGCAAGGGGGCGGCGAGCCTAGGCAAGGGCACTGCCGGAGCCGCCGGCAATCTCGTTACCTTGCATCCTGGCCATGCCGCGGCTGATCTTGGCAAAGGCGCGGCTGGCGCTGGCAAGGACGTCGGAGTCGGCACCGGCAAAGGCGCGGCCAAGATCGGCAAAGGAAGCGCCAGGGGAGTAGGGAAGCTGGGCAAGAAGATATTTGGCAGGGGCGGCAAGAAGAAGAACTCCGACATCGCGAATTGAACGGCACCTCAGTTTGAGTTGCGCTTCGCCCGCATTTTCGCGGGTCTGGATGTGTGGAAGCTTTTGTACCCCCCCCCCAATTCCCGCTAAGTTGTTATAATTAAAGTAGTTAGCTCTATCTTCTACATGAATAACGACTTAGCGGGGGAGACTGCGGTTTGGCGTGCACTTTTCGGGGGTGCGCAGTCGCCCCTTCTGCTGCTTATTTGTGTATTTGTCATCCTTATTTTCAAACTTATTTTCAAAGAGCCGCCGAAATGTTTTGCGGCGGATGATGGCTCCGGCTCTGAAGACGGACGCAGTTCTCGATGCTGTACTCTCGGGGAATTATTGCAGGAATGCGATTTGGTGTCTGTGATGGCGGTACAAGAAAAGTGTGATGGAAAAAGAACGGGGGCGGAGTTCGGATTTCTGGCGAGATCGTTGCGACCCGCCAGTTCGCTCAACATTTCCATACCGTGCGGCGTCCCACTCTTCGCGGCTTTCGCAGCGACGCCAGAATTGGGTCGTCCCTCCGGGACTTGAAAACCTCTCCTCCACTTGTCCCAGCGCTGAAGCGCTGGGCTAAGCTCGGACTCCCCTCCGGGGTTGGATTTCTCCCCGCCACTTCTTGCGTCCTTTATCGGAAGCAGGGCATCTGAAAAGGAAGAAAATACGTCTGAGTCAGAGCGCCGGAATATGTCCGCTGCGGCGCGAAGCTTGTGAATTTCAACGCGATATCGAACCAATTTCAGGAGAGATAAAAATGAGCGTAATCGCAATACCGACTGCCGAAACTCAAGCCCTCGAATCCCCCGCCTACACTGCGAAGGCCTATGCAGCCCGGAGTGCCACATCAGGATTGGCGCCGTTCACGGTTCCGCGGCGCGACCTGCGTCCGGACGACGTGCTGATTCAAATCCAGTACTGCGGCGTTTGCCATTCCGACTTGCATCAGGTGCGCAATGAATGGCAGAGCACTATGCCGACGGTGTATCCCTGCGTGCCGGGCCACGAAATCATTGGCCGGGTGGCAAAAACCGGTCGTGCCGTCAAAAAATTCAAAGAAGGCGACATTGTCGGCGTGGGCTGCATGGTCAATTCGTGCGGAGTGTGCGCGAACTGCGTGGCCGGCGATGAGCAATTCTGCGTCAATTTTCCAACTCTGACCTACAACGCCGAGGACAAGATTCTTGGTGGCGTCACGTACGGCGGATATTCGGACAGCATGGTGGTGAGAGAGAAGTTTGTGCTGCGCGTTTCGGACAAGCTCGACCTGGCGGGCGCGGCGCCGCTGCTGTGCGCGGGCATCACCACGTATTCGCCTCTGCGCCATTGGAATGTCGGCAAAGGTCAAAAAGTAGGGATCGTGGGACTGGGAGGCCTCGGGCATATGGGCGTTAAATTCGCGAAGGCTTTCGGCGCGAATGTAGTGCTGTTCACGACATCGCCGAAAAAGATTGCCGACGCGAGGCGTCTGGGGGTTGACGATGTGGTGATTTCCACCCACCCGGAGGAGATGCAAAGGCATGCCGGCAGTTTCGACTTCATCCTGGATACGGTTTCCGCCGAGCATGACCTGAATGCTTACCTGCAGCTGCTAAAAAAGGATGGCACCATGACGCTGGTGGGCGCGCCGGAAAAACCTGCTGCAGTGGCTGCCTTCAGTCTGATAATGGGGCGACACCGTCTGGCTGGTTCCGCCATCGGAGGTATCCGCGAAACTCAGGAAATGCTGGATTTCTGTGCCGACCACGGCATCACGTCCGACATTGAACTGATCAAGATTCAGGATATTAACCAGGCCTATGAACGGCTGGCGAAGAGCGATGTGAAGTACAGATTTGTGATTGATATCGCGTCGCTCAAATAGTGGGAAGTGCTGAAGCGCTGCGGTGCCGGGGTCCGTGGCGGCCCACTTCTCGAAAAGCGCGAGAAGTGGGGCACCCCCGGTTGTTACTCTGCCAATTTAACCACTGCTACGTTTTCTGGTGGGGTTAAACGTTGGCGACCCCCGCCCTTGACAATGGACCGGTGTCGGCTAGTCAGCTTTGCGGTTCGACAGCATCGTGGCCGGGCGAGGACGCCCGGCGCTCCATTGGTGCCCGGCGCTCCATTGTACGTTTCTGGATGGCCTCGATATTGTTCGGCAGTCTGAGACGGGGCAAGCCCCGTCTCTATCACTACCGTGCTTACTACACGAGGCCCTGATCCAGCATTGAGTTTGCTACTTTCAGGAAGCCTGCGATATTGGCGCCGTTTACCAGATTGCCGGGGGTGCCGTACTTCTCGGCGGTTTCGAAGCAGTTTTTGTGGATGGCGATCATGATGTTGTGCAGACGATCGTCGACTTCTTCGCGGGTCCAGGAGATGCGCGCGCTGTTTTGCGCCATTTCGAGTCCGGAGGTGGCTACGCCGCCGGCGTTGGCGGCTTTCGCTGGCCCGTAGAGGACTTTGGCTTCGAGGAACAGGCGGGTCGCTTCGAGAGTGCTCGGCATGTTCGCTCCCTCGCTGACCAGCTTCACTCCGTTCTTGATCAGGTTCGCCGCGTCTTTTGCGTTGATCTCATTCTGGGTGGCGCTGGGGAAGGCGCAATCGGCTTTGATGTTCCAGAGCCAGTTGTGGTCGAGCTTCTTGTCGTTATTCGTCGAGTTGTAGATGGCGCTCTTGAATTCGTCGGTGTAGTCCTTGATGCGGCCACGGCGATTGTTCTTCAGCTCCATGACGAAGGCCAGCTTTTCGCGGTCGATGCCGTCGGCATCGTAGATGGCGCCGTCGGAGTCGGACATGGAAACCGGCTTCGCACCTAGATCGAGCAGCTTTTCGACGGTATATTGCGAGACATTGCCGCTGCCAGAGACGAGGCACACTTTGCCTTCGAGTTTGTCTCTGCGGGTCTTCAGCATTTCGCTGGCGAAGTAGACGCAGCCGTAGCCGGTGGCTTCGGGACGAATCAGCGAGCCTCCCCAGGCGAGGCCCTTGCCGGTCAGAACGCCGGTGAATTCGTTGCGCAGGCGCTTGTATTGGCCGAAGAGGTATCCGATTTCGCGGCCGCCCACGCCGATGTCGCCCGCGGGCACGTCGGTGTCAGGACCGATGTGGCGCTGCAGTTCGGTCATGAAACTCTGGCAGAAGCGCATCACCTCGTTGTCGCTCTTGCCTTTGGGATCGAAATCGCTTCCGCCCTTGCCGCCGCCCATGGGCAGCGTGGTGAGCGAGTTCTTGAAGACTTGTTCGAAGGCCAGGAATTTCAGGATGCCGAGGTTTACCGAGGGATGGAAGCGCAGTCCTCCCTTGTAGGGGCCGATGGCGCTGTTCATCTGGATACGGAAGCCGCGATTCACCTGCACATTGCCCTTGCCTTTGTCATCGAACCAGGGGACGCGGAACATGACGACTCGTTCGGGCTCGGTGATCCGTTCCAGAATTTTGGCTTCGCGATATTCGGGATGGCGCTCCAAGACCGGGCGCAAGGACTCCAGCACTTCGAGGACGGCCTGGTGGAATTCGGGCTCGGCCGGGTTTTTGGCTTTAACAAGATTGAGAACATGATTAATGTAGTCCGCCGCAGCATTACCTTTGGGCGGTTCCATGACAGGACTCATACACTTGCCTCCGAATTGTTCGATGAACGGATCGTCAAAATGTAGGGCACGGCTGAGTTGCGGCTGTAGTGATCTGGACGGCGGGAGGGGAAGCTCTGCCGTACCGTGTGGTGAGGGCTCTGCCCTGCTTCCACACCAACTGCAGCGGCGATAAGGTTACTTCCTGGAAGCAGGTTTGACAACTGTCACCTTGGCGGTCACCCGTTGGCCTTTTTCCATGCCTCCTATAAGGACCAAGCCGCCGTGCGTAACTAGCAGTCCGCGGTGATCCATGGTGGGCTCCGGAGTATTATCGCTGACCGTTTCCCATTTGCCGGTGTGGACATCAAACGCGAAGGTCACCGGCGAGGGTTCGGCGGGTTGGCCGTTATAGCCGATTCCGTTGTAGTTGTAAGGGTTGTCGGTTCCGCCGGAGAAATAAATTCTGCGTGCTTTTTTTGCCGACGGCTCCGCTCCGGCCGCGATGCGATAGCGGGCGTTGCCGAGATGCGCTGGAAGTTTCGTCCATTCAATTTTCGTGACGTCGCCCTTGCTGAGAATTTTTCCCATCCAGCATTCGCTGGAGGCGACATATTTGGGATTGGGGCCGCTCGGGTTCTTGTAGGCTCCGTCGACGTAAACGATGGTGTCGCCGATGATGGCGCCGGCGTGACCGAATACGGGCGTACCGGGGATCGGCGTGGCTTGCGTCCAGGTATCTTTGTCAGTGTCGTAGACCTGAACGTTGCGGACCGCGTCATTTTTAGACGTGGACCATCCCCCGATGAGGAAAATGTAACGGTCGCGATAGAGGCCGACTACGGCGTCGTCGACGGGCACGGGGATATCTTTGCCGCGGTAGTAGCGATTCTCGACCGGGACAAAGACGTTCAGGTCGGACACGGTTGTTTCTCCGCCCTGCGCGTCGACGACGTAGCCTCCGAAGATGAAGACCTGGTCGTGGAGCGCTACCGCCGAGGCCGCGAGGCGTCCAGCCACGCCCGGGACGGGACGCATTTCCGTCCATTTGCCGGTGTTGGGATCCATTTCGTAAGCGCTGGCGGTGATTGCGTCCCAGGTTTTTTTCGGGCCGATGCCCATGAAGGAAAAAAGTTTAGCTCCGCCTTCGTCATGCGAGATGGCAACCGCATTGTTCGAGACCGGCGCCGGAAGCGGGCTGAGCTTAGGCTCATCGGCGGCATGGAGACGGGCCACGAGAAGCAGATAGAGCAATGCCGGGAGCAGTTTGGTGGGTGCCGAGCTCATCGCTGAGATGATAGCAGCGAAGGGCAGGGGACAGGGGGCAGGTGTCAGGTGACAGGTCACAGGTGACAGGTCTCGGAACCATCTTTGTAAATGTTATGGATGACGGAATCTGGAGAATTTCGAGGTCGACTACTGCGTCCAGTCTTACTCCGACTTTTACTCCAGGAGACCCTTGATGCACGGTGAGGATGAAATCGATTCGCCCAGGAATCGCAGGCCAACATCCGAAGAAAATTTTTGGCGTGCGTGAAAAATCCCTCCTGACGCGGCACGGCAAATCAGCAAGCGTGCGTTGCGATTGGCTGCGCTAAGACGATACGATGACAGGCGTCACGATGTTACATGATGCGATGACGGGCACGACTAGACGGCTGCGGCTCAATAGCACGCGGATTGACTTTGTCTCAGCTTTCCCAGTGCTGAAGGGCTGGGCTAAGCTCGGGCGCCCCTCCGGGGCTGGATTGTTTGTTGTTGCTGTTGCCAACTTACTCTGCGTTTTGTGTGCGTCCGCCTCGGCGCAAACGCAAGATCAGACTCAAGCTCAGACGCGCCGCCAGTTGTTGCAAGAGCTGGACTCGGGCCAGTTTCGCGATGCGGTCCTGCTTGGCCAGCAAGCGGTTTCGCGCTGGCCACGGGATGCGCAATTCCGTCACTATCTGGGCGTGGCCTACTTCAAAGGCGGCGATCTTAAGTCGGCGCAGGAGCAGCTCATGCGAGCGCGGGAGCTGAATCCGAAAGAGGCTGCGATTCATCTTGACCTGGCGCTCGTGTTCTTGAGCGAGCCGGATTACGCGGGAGCGGCCGACGAACTTGAAGCAGCAATCAAAATCAGCCCATCGACCGCACTCTGGCATACGCTGCTGGGGCGAGCATATCTGAATTCAAATCGGAGCTTGCAGGCCATCGCAGAGTTCAAAACCGCGCTAAAGCTCGATCCGGCGATCAAGCTGGGACACTACCATCTTGGCTTTGCCTACTTCAGCCTCGGGCGCAACGACGAAGCCATCGCCGAGTATAAGGAGGAGTTGCGCCGGTCGGGGGAGAGTCCTGCGGTGGTGTACGAGTTGGGACGCTCGCTGCTGGAGAGCGGAAAGTATGAGGCGGCGGTGACATATTTGCAGCGTGCGACGGAACTGGACGCGCCGAATCCGGACGTCTGGTACAACCTTGGCAAGGCGCAGGCGCTCGCCGGGCAGGCGGCTCGCGCTGAGGCTTCTTTGCGGAGGGCGGCGGAACTGAACCCGAAGGATCCGAGCCCGCACTATCAGCTGGCGCGCGTCCTCGAAAAACTGGGCAAGAACGAAGAAGCACGAAGTGAACGAGAACGCTTCGCGGAACTGAAGAAAGTGCAGCCAGCGGCGGCAGGGATGGCCACGGGACGCGATCAAAAGTAAATTGCTGAAAACAAATCATGAGAAATGTACACGTCACTGTTGCGGCGGCCGTCCTACTGATCGCACTGAATGGCAGCTGGATTTTGCGTGGAGCTGAGCAGACGGCTGCGCCAAAACCGGGCGCTAAGACTGGCGCGACAAATCCACCATTGTTCGTTGATGTCACGCACGCCGCTGGAATTGATTTTCGTCTGACTTGTGGGGGAGAAGAGAAGCTCTACATCGTTGAAACCCAGTGCGGAGGCGCCGCCGCGTTCGACTATGACAATGACGGATGGATGGACATTCTGCTGGTCGATGGTTCGACGCTGGCGGACTACCGCGCGGGCAAGTGCCATCCGCCGCGGCTTTATCACAATAATCATGACGGTACGTTTACCGATGTGTCGGCGAAGTCGGGCCTGAATTTCTGCGGCTGGGGTTACGGCGTGGCCATCGGTGACTTCGACAACGACGCCTGGGAAGACGTCTACATCACCGGCTTCCATGGTTCGGCTCTTTACCGCAATAACCACGACGGCACATTCACGGACGTCACCGCGAAGGCCGGAGTGGCCAACGCCGAGCGATGGGGAACCAGCGCGGCCTTCGGCGACTATGACAACGATGGCAACCTGGATCTCTATGTCGCGAACTATGTGGACCTGGATATCAATAAGCTGCCGCAGTTCGGCGTCGGACTGTTCTGCCAGTATCGGGGCATCCCGGTGAATTGCGGGCCGCGCGGGTTGAAGGGCTCGCGCGATCGTCTGTACCACAACAACGGCGATGGCACCTTTACCGATGTCACGGAGAAACTCGGCATTGATCCCGACAGCTACTACGGGCTGGGCGTCTTATGGCTGGATTACGACAAAGACGGGTGCCTGGATCTTTACGTCGCGAACGATTCTTCGCCGAGCCTGCTCTATCACAACAACTGCAAAGGCGGATTCACCGAAGTCGGCGCCGAGGCGGGCGTGGCCTACAGTTCCGACGGGCGCGAACAGGCCGGCATGGGCATTGACGCGGCGGACTACGATCGCGACGGCTGGCCCGACATCGTGAAGACCAATTTCTCGGACGACGACAACAACCTTTATCACAACGATCGCAATGGCGAGTTCACCGACGTGGCAGGTGCCGCCGGAGTTGGAACTATCAGCAATCCATATCTTGGCTTTGGCGCGAAGTTTCTTGACTACGACAACGACGGGTGGCCGGACATTTTCATTGCGAATGGGCACGTCGATCCGCAGGTGGAAGGACAGTCTTTCGGTGTGGGATATGCCGAGCGTCCGTTTCTGTTTGACAACTTGGGTAGCGCAAAATTCGAAGAAGTCGGCGCGAAGGCGGGCGGCGCACTGGCGAAGAAGTATGTGGGCCGCGCCGCATTGACCGCGGACTTCTGGAACCGCGGCCGCCAGGATCTGCTGGTTACCAACCTTGATGCTTCCCCGGTTCTGCTGCGGAACGAAGTTCCGTCGCCGGGCCACTGGTTGGGGATCAAGACCATCGGCAACAAGTCGAACCGCGATGGTTTTGGGGCAAAGATCGAGATCACGGTAGAGGGCTCAACTCGCTATGCGGAGGTGCGTGCCGGAAGCAGCTTTGAGAGTTCGAGCGATCCGCGCGTTCATTTCGGTCTGGGCTCGGCGACGAAAGTTGAGGCAATCGTCGTTCGCTGGCCGAGCGGACAGGTGGACAAACTGGGGCTGGAGGCGGCGGATCAGGAACTGGTGGTCAAAGAGGGAAATGGCGTCATTCGAAGAGGCCACTAAACGAGGCCACTATAAAAGAAGGGGTCACTAAAAAGGACTATGAATCTACGAAATTTGGTAGTTCAGCGGATTTCGATCTTCAGTTCCTCATAGGTGTGCCATCAATCGCGCTCGTAAGTAGTTGAAACATTGGACACTGCTGTTTGGCTTAACAAGTGCGACTCTAGTTCAAATGTATTGTGCGTTGCTGCTTCCGGCGCGAGCGAGGATTGTTTTCTGAGGCCTGTCAGCCGGTACACCAGCAGAATCAGAAAGATAGATTGACAAAACACCTGTTCGTGGCGCAGAATTTTGCGCGCTTCCGGTTCGCAACAAAATTTTCGTGCATTCGTCCGTATGACAAAAATCACGCGCCACAGTTTCTGAGGGGGTAGGTAAATGAA
>DATFVD010000650.1:0-32738 GCA_035260505.1 Terriglobales bacterium | reverse complement strand
GCAGCGATGCTCGAGCACCTTGGTCTTCGAGTCACCGACCGCGTACTTGAAGTCGGAACTGGCTCCGGGTACGTGACGGCTCTGCTTTCGCTGCTCTGCGCCGAAGTGTATTCGGTGGAACGCCATGCGCAATTGGCGACTTTGGCGGAAAGCACGCTGCATCGATTGGGATATCGCAACGTGAAGATCAGAGTCGGCGATGGCGGCCAGGGTTGGGCGGAGTATGCGCCGTTTGATGGCATTCTTGTCTCCGCTGCAACTCCCGAAATGCCTCCAGCACTGTTTGCCCAGTTGCGCGAAGGCGGACGCATGATGGTGCCGGTCGGGCCGCCGTCGAGCCAGGAATTGCAATTGATCCGCCGAGTCGGCGGGCTGCCGGACATAGAGGTTCTTGAAGGTTGCCGGTTTGTGCCGCTGGTGGAGGGAAGCGGTGGATAGTGGCTCGTGGTGCGATGAGTCGTGTGATGGAGCACCGTGCGTCCTCGCCCGGCCCACTCGCACGCATCGCCTTGGCCGGGCGGGGACGCCCGGCGCTCCACTAACATCCGCTGTTTTACAATTAGCTCGTGGCTTTTTTCCGAAATCTGAAGATCACTTTGGAGATGATCAAGTGGGAGCACTCGATCTTCGCGCTTCCGTTTGCGCTCTGCGGAGCCATGCTGGCCGCCGGAGGGTTGCCGGCGTGGCGCCAACTGGGGTGGATCGTCGTCGCCATGGTCTCGGCTCGATCTGCTGCCATGGCCTTCAATCGGCTGGCCGACGCCTCGATTGACGCCGCCAATCCGCGCACCGCGACTCGCGCTCTGCCAGTCGGCCAGCTGACGCCGGCGTTCGTGGGCACATTCGTTCTGGTCGCGTGCGGAATGTTTGTTCTTGCCGCTTCCCAGTTGAACCGCTTGACGCTAGAGCTTTCACCGGTGGCGCTGGCGGTGATCCTTCTTTATTCCTACAGCAAGCGATTCACGCGGTGGTCGCATCTGTTTCTCGGATTCGCTCTTGGCATTGCTCCGGCGGCCGCATGGATCGCGGTTCGTGGCTCGCTTGATCCGCGGATTCTGCTGCTTACCGCCGCGGTAACGTTCTGGGTCGGCGGATTCGACGTGATCTACTCTTGCCAGGATCATGACTACGATCGCAGCCATGGCTTGCACTCACTGCCGCGTTATGTCGGGATCAGGAATGCACTCGTCATCGCCCGTTTGTTTCACATCCTGATGCTCGGTTTTTTGGTCGCATTGATCGTAACCTTTGGCCTAGGCAAGCTCGCGATACTGGGAGTGATGGCCGTGGCTTTTCTGCTCTTGTACGAGCACACACTTGTGCGGTACGACGACCTGAGCAAGCTTAACGCGGCGTTCTTCACCATGAACGGCGTGATTTCGGCAGTATTTCTACTCTTCGTGGCCAGCGATCTGCTGTTGCGAAAGTAGCCTCCTTAGCTAGTCTCACTGGTTAACGCGCAGCAGCAGGAATGTGCCGTCATCGAGCTTGACATTATTTTTCTCTGAGCTGATCACCGAACCCTGCGTCGGGTCGGGTGCCGGCGAAAGCTTCAGATTCGCGATTCCGACTACACCCTGGGTATCTCCAGTGATCGGTTGCTGCGCTGGAGTGCCCGCTGAAGTTCCGGCCGGCGCGCTGCCGGATGTTGGTGGCGCGCTCGAAGCCGCAGGAGCGGTTCCTCCCATGGACCCTGGACGTCCGCTGCCGGCCGCGGGCGCACTGGCGGTTCCCGGACCGGGGGAGCTTGAAGGTTGCTCACCGCCGGCGTTTGCGGTATTGCGATTGGGCGGGGCGATAATTGCCTGAATTGACATAGGCATCTGCATTTGTTCGCCGTTCTTCATGACCGCGTGGTCAAAGGCAATCGCCACCTGGGATTCTTTCTGTTCTTTGCTGCGTGCCTCGGCTTCGGTCACATGTCCAACGATCTTTGTGTCTTTGGGCACAATGACAGTCCCAGCATTGTTGCGGAGGTCTTGCGTGATCTTTGCCACGACCTCATCGCCCTTCTTTGCTTTTTTCGCGTCGATGCTTTTCGTGAGCTGCGCCGGAAGTACGCTACCGGGCGCGATCTTTGAAGCGTTGCTGGCGGAAGCAGCGGATTCAGTGGCCGGAGCAGGTGCGGGGGATGCCTGACTCGGCGCCGGCTGCTGCTGCGGTTCTGGCGCTGGCTGTTGCTGTTCTGGAGGGGTGGTCGCGCTCGGCGATTGTTGGGCTTGCGCCAGTAGATTTCCGCACAGCAACGCTGTGGCGAAAAGTGCAATCAGAATTCGATTCATAACGTCTCCTTACAAAGCGGCGCAATTTAGCTCCCGCCGGCAAATGCCAGCGCGGTGCTCTTTTGTAGATGCAATATTCCGTCTTAGGGTGAACTACCGATTTTTCGGGAGTAAGGGGCTGACGCTGCGGGTGGGGCTTCTCGACTTGTGGCGAAAATCGATTTGTGCAAAGGGATGACTTCGCGACCGCAGCAGTTCGATCACTAAAGTACTCTGCTCCCCGCACGCTGGCCATGCTACCGTGCTCCTCTTAGGGGGCAGTCAATGGGGAAGCAGAAGGCAGTCTCGATTCTGGTCACCTTAGCCCTGCTGGTGGCGGCTGGCGCGGTGTTCGTCCTGTGGCCGAAGCACTACACGGTCGGCCATCGTATATCGGAAACCACAGTCTTCTGGAATGACCGCGAAGCTTTTCTCTTCCTCGCGGAAAGCACAACCGGCCGCGCACAGAATGTATTTCAGGAGAAACTCGCTGGAACGAGATATGGCTATCTGGCGATTTTTCTCGGCGGCTATGCGGATTTTACCAAAGCGGAAGTATTCGCCTACCACCTGGTCTCATCGGGGCAACTGGACCGCTTCGCGTTACCCGAGCATACAGTCGCATTTGGGTCTTGGGGGCTGACCGAAGGCCGGTTGCAACTGACGGCATCTCCGGTCGCGACCGGAACCGGCTTTCGTTGGGATGGTGAGAAGTTCGCCTCACTCTCGGCGCCGTCCACTGGCAATGCGCCGCCAAAGTCGGCGGCCGCGCCCGACGCAAATCTGACCGAAGACGATCTTGAGAATGACGACGAGGCCGATGAGTCCGGCGCGCTCCCGAAATCGGAACGCAAGTCCTTCAAAGAAGCAGGCTGGCACTACAAGTTCTTGAGCGGATATGCGGGGCGGGGCTCCGCTGCGACGCTACCGATCAATCTCGCCGGCAGTACCTTCAACCTGACGGTCGAAAGCTTCCCCCTTAAGAACACAGTGGCCCGCTTCGATTTCATGACGATCGGGACGAGAAGCATCCGTCTTGCCGGCGACAAACTGCCTGCCGCGCAGCAAGTGCTCTGGAATCAATCCGGCTGGCGAGACATTTCGAGACAAGACTACGAAGCATTGCAACGACAGTATGGCCGGAAGATCCGCACACCGCTGCCGTCCGTTGCCTGGGTGCTTTTGCTTGCCTTCGTGCTGCTATGGCGATTCGGCAGTTGGATCCACGTTCTGTTCACATTTGCCACTATGAAGAGCCGCGTGCTGAAGAAGATGCCCACGTCGTATTCATTCCCGCCTGCGACGCCGGCACAGTTTCCGATGCTTGATCTCGACGCGCTCGACCGGTGCACGCGCGAATTGGAGGGCATGGGTTTCACGCGACTGCTGGACTTCTCGCTCGTCTCCGATTCTGCGACTAATGCGCCCAGCTTCTGCCGCCTGTTTGCACACGTGCGGCACCATTGTTTTGGAGAGCTCAGCCAGATCTTTCCCAAAGGGAAAGCTCCGTTGCCGCTGAAGTGTTCCATCCAGAGTTGCCTGCAAAACGGGTGGACCATGGCTTTTTCGAATCGCAGGCCAATCGCTGCGGGATCGCTTCTGCGACGCAAGAAGGCGATCGGCGTTTTCATGCCAGATGTAGCAATTGCGGAGCTGCTGCCAGCCTTCCTGAAGATGCGGGATCAGATTTGCTTCGATCTCGGCATATCTCCGGTGAATGATGACACGCTGCAAGCCTATATCGACAAGATGCAACGCGCGATCGGCGAAATGCGCGAGGCCGTCCAAGAAAAGAATTTCGTAAAGGGAGTTCCAGAAGTGTATCTGCGCAAGTTTTCGCTGATGAAGACCAAGCCGGAGTATGTTTGGCTGGGCGACTATCCGAAGGAAGCTGAGCAGCGTAAGCAGGGGTTTAACTCCTTCGCCGTCGGCGCCCGGTGATTTTGGCTTCCGCCGCGCTCCTGCGGTATCATCTGTATTGATGCCTGCTTCTCACTCATTCCAGACCGACGATCCGCGCCTCGTCCCGATTAAAGACAAAGTGCTCAAAAGCGAACGCCTGAGCGAGACGGATGCGCTTGCTCTCTATGGGACCGGCGACATCCTGGCCGTGGGGTGGCTGGCCAACTGGGTTCGCGAGCGGATGCATGGCGACAAGGCATATTTCAACGTCAACCGCCATATCAATCCGACGAATGTTTGCGTGGCTGCATGCCGCTTGTGCGCTTTTGGACGCAAGAAAGACTCACCTGGCGCGTACACCATGGCGCTCGAAGAAGCTTTCCAGACGGCGGCCTCCGGTTACACCGAAGCGGTCACGGAGTTTCATATTGTCGGAGGGCTGCACCCGGATTTGCCGTTCCAGTATTTTCTTGACCTGGTGTCCGGATTGAAAGAGCGGTTTCCGCAAGTCCACATGAAGGCCTTTACCATGGTGGAAGTCGCATACCTGGCGAAGCGGGCAAAGCTGACGATTCGCGAGACGCTCGAAAAAATGAAAGAGGCGGGTGTCGACTCGCTACCCGGCGGCGGCGCTGAGATTTTTTCCGATCGCGTGCGGCACATCATCTGCGACCACAAGATTGACGGCGATCAATGGCTCGATACCGCTCGTCTCGCGCATCAGATCGGGCTGAAATCGAATGCTACGATGCTCTACGGCCACATCGAAAACGACGAGGACCGTGTCGACCATCTGCTCAAACTACGCGCCTTGCAGGATGAGACTGGCGGCTTCCAGACTTTTATTCCACTCGCCTTTCATCCGGCGAACACGCCGTTGCAGCATCTTTTCACGACCACGGGCATGCTCGATATCAAGCAGATTGCCGTCAGCCGCCTGGTGCTCGATAACTTTCCGCACGTCAAGTCTTACTGGCAGATGATGACGCCGAAGATTGCGCAGATCTCGCTGCGCTTCGGGGCCGACGATATTGACGGGACTGTGGTCGAGGAAAAGATTTACCATGATGCGGGAGCAACCACTCCTCAAGGGTTGCAGCGGCACGACCTGGTGCGTTTGATCAAGGAAGCGGGGCGCGAACCGATCGAGCGAGATACGCTCTACCGGCCGGTTACGCGGACGGAAACTTCTTTTACTGTGTCTGTGTAAGTCGCCTTGCTCCGTGTTACTCATTCGCCTAGTAAGAGATAGCTGCTCCGTGGTGTTTCCCAAAAATAGTGATTCGCTCGGGCGCCATTGTGCGGTACCATTCGTGTCTCGTGCCGTTTCTCGGGGGAGGGCGGTCATGCCATCTTTCAGAGCCTGTTTTGCGCTCGGATGCCTCATTCTGTGGTCGAACCAGAGTTTTGCAGGCGATCCACTGTGGGTAGAAGTGCGTTCGCCGAACTTTTCGGTGATTACCGACGCCGGCGATAAACGCGGGCGGGATGTCGCACTCCACTTCGAACAGATGCGTTCCGTGTTCGGAACCCTGATGACCAAGGCGAATGTGAATCTGTCGGTCCCGCTGCAGATCGTGGCCTTCCGCAGTTCGAAGGAGATGCGGCAAGTGGCACCAGTCTTCAATGGAAAGCCTACCGAACTCGCCGGGCTGTTCCAAGGCGGCGAGGATCGCAGTTTCATCATGCTCGATATGTCCGTCGACAATCCCTGGTCCGTGGTCTTCCACGAATATGCGCACCAACTAATGGACGGTAATTTGTCAGTGCGTACGGATCCCTGGTTCGAAGAGGGGTTCGCCGAGTATTTCTCAAGCATCGAGGTCGATAACAAGGAAGCGCGCGTTGGGAAGATCCCCGAGGAGACCTATCGCATCCTTCAACAGACCGGAATGATGCGAGTCACCGATTTGTTTCGCGTGCAGCAGTATTCGAAGACTTATAACGAGAGCGGGGATCATCGCAGCATGTTTTATGCGGAATCCAGCCTCCTGGTACATTATCTCTATGACAATCAGCTGATGCTTAGGCTGGCGGAATATTTTGACGTACGGCTCAACCAGAAAAAACCCGTTGAACAGGCAATACAGCAAGCTTTTGGGATGACGCCGGAGCAGTTCGACAAAGTGCTACGTAATTATTTGAGCAGTAACCGATTCAAGTACTATCCCATCCCTACCCCTGCCGGAATTGTTGCGGCGCGGTTTACCGAGGCGCCGCTAAGTTTGGCGGATGCCCACGCGGTACTGGCCGATATCGACGCCCATTCTCGTGACCACCACGACCGGGCGCTCGGGGAGTTTGAGGAAGTTCTCAAGACGGATCCCAACAATGCTTCCGCATTGCGCGGGACGGGGTACACCTATCTGCAGAGGCAGGACCTGGAGCATGCGGGGGAATATTTTCGGCGGGCAGCGGAGCGCGACAGCAAAGACCCTCGCGTACATTATTACAATGCGATGCTAATGAGTCGCGCCGGGCTCATGAATGGAGCCAAGTCTGAGGAAGTGAAAAAGGAACTGGCTATCGCCATCGCGCTCGATCCGAAACTGGCGGACGCGTACTCGCTACTGGCCTTTGCGCAGGTGGCGTCCGGTGAGCCCGAAAAGGGTCTGACGAGCATGAAGAAAGCGGTGGAACTGTCCCCAAGAAATGAAATGTATCAAGTTAATCTGGCGAATATTTATATGGCGAACCGCCAGGTGGACGAGGCCCTCGCGCTCTTGGGCAGACTGGCCGGCAGCGGCAATCCGCAGGTGGCAAACCATGCCAATGCGGCACTGGTCCAGGCGGAGAACTTCAAGGAGCGGTCAAAATCGTTCCGGCCGCAGATCGAAAGCCGAATAGCGAATGTCGAGGCGGAGCGTGACTCTGGAAGCATTCCCGAGGGAAGAATTGAGGCGAAAATCGAAGTGGATGCGCCGCCACCGCCTGTCCATTTCATCAAGGGCAAACTCGCCGCTGTGGATTGCTCGATCGCCCCGCAGGCCTTATTGAGGGTGGTATCGGCAGGACGATCCTTCAAATTGCACATTGCCGACACCAAACATCTGGTTCTGCTTGGGGCGGACAAATTCTCTTGCGAGTGGAAGAACAAGAACGTGGCCCTCAACTATCGCGAGCACAACAATAGTAACAATGGTGATAGCGATGGTGACGGTGACATAGTGTCGTTCGAGCTGCAATAACAGCGGAGCCGCAAAGACCGAGACTTCCTTCACGTATCGGTGTAAGCGGCGTAATTGCGGAAGACGCAAAAAAAGGAGCGCAGCTGAAAGCCGCGCCCCTGGCCGACATCAGACCTGATACTACGGCGTTACCTTGTACACGATCCCCGCCGACTGATCGGCCGCGACCGCCGTGCTAAAAAAGCTTGTCTGCGAGGCATTCCATGTCAGAGGGGCGTCCGGGAATGGGCCGGCGTTGTTAAGCGGGAAGCTGTAAAGAATGGTTTCTGTCCACGGGCCACTCGGGGTGGGTGTAAGTTTGTACACAACGCCGTCAGAGGAAACCCCGTTCGAAAAGGTTGCGCCGTAAAGGTTTCCAGCACTATCGAGGGTCACGGCGATCGGGTGAATGCCATCTCCGGGAGCCCCGAAGGTGTGGAGTACGCTTTCCGTCCAAGTACCGTTATTGGGAGTCAGTTTGAAGACGATGCCGTCGTACTTTTGATCTCCACCGCCGCCGGGTCCGTAGAGATTGCCCGCCTTGTCCAGAACCAGCGCGCCGCCGCCGGTTCCATTGGGGCCGCCGGCGAAGCTGTAGATCACGCTATACGTCAACGTTGTTCCCGCACGAGCCAGCTTGAAGACAGCACCGGCATTGCTGCTGCCACCTTGAATGGTGCTGCCGTAGAGATTGCCGGCGCTGTCTGAGACCAATCCCGCGACCGCACCCGCCCCATCGGGCTGGCCGGAAAAGCTGTGAAGAACTTTCACGTTCCATGTGCCGGTTAGGTTTTTTTTCAGTCTGAAAACGGTTCCGCACCCACTGCCGTTATTGAGGACGCAAGAACTGTCGCCCCCGGCAATCGTGGTCCCATACAAGCTTCCGGCGGCATCGATGACGAGGCCAGCCTGGGGATAGGTGCCTATCGCGCCATAAAAACTGTGGAGGACCGTTTCCGTCCATCCTCCGTTGCCATCCGGGGACAGCTGGAATGCCGTGCCGCGATCGGCGGTGCCGCCATTGCCAGTAGTTCCGTAAAGGTTGCCCGCTTTATCGAAAACCAGCGGGGCCACTGGCAAACTGCCATCTTTGTAGTTGTAGCCCTTGAAACTGTACAGGACAGTTTCTTTCCAGACCCCTCCTTGTAACGAAAGCTTGAACACCGTACCCTTGGATGACGCGCCGCCATCGCGGGTGGTGCCGTAAAGGTTTCCAGCGGCGTCCCGGATGAGACCTCCCATTGGATTGCCGCCGCTCAACCCATTGGAAGGGAAAGTGTAGATCATTTGCTGCGATGAGGCAGCGCAAGCGGCGCACAATACGATCAGCGTCGCAATTACTTGCATGAGGCGTACTGACGAAGGGTTCTTCATTGAGAGTATCTCCTTCCGCATGGAGGTTTACGACGTCTCGGGGACGTGAATGGTTGCCGCCATTCAGGACAAAAACGCACTAATAAGCTACACCCAGTTCATTGCGCGGACAAGGCATTGAAGCCAATTTTCGCATGGCATTCACCGAGTCGGCCCGAGCACTTGTAAGTGCGACTGGCATTGCTGGCCATGGGTGGAACCTTCGGTGGCGCTGCGCATCTAACGATCATGGCCAAAGAGCAAACAGCAGTTTTCGGCGGCGGATGCTTCTGGTGCATCGAAGCCGTATTTCAACGTCTTACCGGAGTAACTCACGTCGAATCGGGCTACATGGGCGGACGCGCCGACCAGGCTACTTATCGCCAGGTGTGCAACGGGGACACTGGACATGTCGAGGTCGTGCGCGTCACTTTCGATCCCGACCAAATCAGCTATCGCGACCTGCTGGATGTGTTCTTCGAGGTGCATGATCCGACCACTTTAAATCGGCAGGGAAATGATACCGGCGAGCAGTATCGTTCGGTGATTTTCTACAATGACGATGAACAGCAGAAGATTGCCGAGAACACTATTGCGGAGTTGACGGCGGCCAAGGCATTCTCCGAACCGATCGCGACCGCAGTCGAGGCGTCCGAGGAATTCCACGCGGCCGAAGGCTACCATCAGAACTACTACAACGAAAATTCGCGCCAGCCTTATTGCATGTTCGTGATCTCGCCGAAGCTGGCGAAGTTGGAAAAGAAGTTTGCCGAAAAATTGAGAGCCTGAGTGGAAGTGTAACGCGGACCGCGCTGGAATCCCGTGCGGGATCTAGGCAGCAGAATCCTTCCCGACGGGAGTGGATTCGGGTCGTTCCTCGAATAGAAGGCGCCGCAAGGTGCGCAGGTCGTTGAGCAGGCGACTGCTGTTCTCCAGATGCTGCTCCAGTTTATCTAATTTGAATTGCACCAGTCGTAGAGCCTCCACTCGGCGTTGCGGCTGGGTCTTGGCGGAGGTATCGAGGTCGACGGCGATCTCGCTTTTGGCTTCGGCGATAGCCTCGGCCAAAAGCCGCACGTACTGGTGGGCATTCTCGACGCTGTCAAACGGAGTTGGAAAGGGATCGTTCATGGGAGAGCTCCTTCGCCAGCGAAAGAAATGGCGGAGAGGGTGGGATTTGAACCCACGATACCCGTTAAGGTATGTCCGCTTTCGAGCAGGCCCGTAGTTCGACCGTAAGCGATTGTATTATCAACGGGTTCGGTTTTTCAAGCGTGCAGTAAGGGTGCAAAATTAAATTTCGATCGCGCTCTCCTCACGCCGAAAGGCCCGAAAGCAAAGTCGAATGAGTGCCCTGGCGGCGCTTCTCTCGGCTGGGTGGCAGTTCTGGATCGCGGCTGTTTGCGCGCAATCAAGACCTGAGTCATAACCAGCGCGGAAGGGAAGAACTCCATGGCTCGAGGGCGCTCGCGTTATCAGCGAGGCCGCGTGGTCGCGACCGAGGCCGGCGGCTGGGAGATCCACTACAACGTCTATCTCACCGATCCCGCATCGGGGAAGCCGAAGCGACATCATCGCAGCCGCGTGGTTGGCCATGCCCCGAAAATGCGCAAGGCGGAGGCGGAGACAATCCTCGCAGCTGAGCTGGCCGCGGTCAACGGCGGCCCGGTGGCGCGCGTGGCCGACGGCACTCTCAGCTTCGGCGAGTGGATGCGCAACTTCTATATTCCGATGCGCGGCGCGAACTGGCGGCCGGCCACCCGCCGCAGCAACGACGGCTACCTGAAACAACAAATCTATCCCCGTCTCGAGCACGTGGCACTCAAAGACATCAGCAAATTCCAGGTGCAGATGCTGTTCAATCAGCTGGCCGCGGCGGGCTATTCCTATAACGTCGTCTATCACGTGCGCGATATCATCAAGGCGGCTCTCGCCGAAGCCGTCGAACAGGATGTTCTCGAACGCAACGTGGCGCGCAAGACCGTGATCCCGGAGATCGAGGAACGCGAAAAACCGGTTCTGCCGGTAGAGTGGTATGTCAAACTGCTGGCCGGTCTTCGGACGTCCCGCGACCGCGCCCTCTTCCTCATCGCGTCGTTCTGTGCGCTCCGCCCCAGCGAAATCTTCGGGCTGACCTGGGGCTCGTACCAGGGCTCGACGTTTAAGGTCATGAACACGGCTTGGCGCGGACAATTTCAGCCGAAAAAGATCAAACGCAAGAACCGTTATGGGCGCACCAATTACCGCTGGGTTGCGATTCCGGAAGCAGTGCGCCGGGTCATCGACGAGTGGGGTCGAGAGTGCGGGACGACCGAGGAGAACGCACTCATGTTTTCCGCCATCGGGGCGCGCGGGCGCAAGCCGCTGGATAAGCCCATGCTTCCGGATAATTGGCTGCGGCTGCGCCTGTACCCGGTTGCCAACCGACTCGGCATTGGATTTCATCCTACGTTTCAGGTCCTCCGCAGGAGCTTCTCCACACATGGCAAGAAAGAAGCACATCCGACCGAGATGCAGGCCCAACTGGGACACAGCGACATTCGAACCACCCTGGACATCTACACCCAGATTACAGACCCGGAGGTGGCCAGGATGGTGAACCAGGTCACAAACCGCATACTGGGCCTTGGTGAGGAGGTTGAGCCGGGCGCAGTGCAATAAGACGATCGCGGAAATTCGAAGCCAAGCGCTCCCTGATAAAATGAAAATGCAACGAGTGGACGCGGAGAGATGGCCGAGTGGCTGAAGGCGCGCGCCTCGAAAGCGTGTATACCTTTACGGGTATCGGGGGTTCGAATCCCTCTCTCTCCGCCAGTACTTAAGCCAGCCTGATGTCGAAGGCAGATGGAACCAAGTGGCACCGGTAGTCCGAAACCCAATCGCGCAAGCAGGGAAGTGCTGTTCCATCCGATCCGTCTGGCTCCTTACTTTGTGCCCAGCCCCGACGCTCTATCTCCGGCGTTGATCCTGAATAAACTGATGGACGTCTTCTTCGCGAAACTTCCACAAGCCCTTTCCTTTTGCCGGACCAAGTTTTATCGCGAACAGCCGCGGTTGTCGGCGACCGGAAGCGTGGTCCCGTATCCATCCTTTGCTGACTCCAAGCCAATCGGCCACATCACTGACGTCGAGCAAACGCCTGGGTTTGGCGGGAAATGGAGGCGGTTTCAGGAGTTCGAGAGCTGGAGATCGGTTCGGATCGGCTGGTCTTGGTAGAGTGGCCATGGTGTTTTCCTTGCGCGACTTCGTTTGGCCGGGGGCGGCGTTTTCGACCACGATGTGGCACGCAGGTCACAAGGTCAGGAATCGGCCGCGGGGCTGGTCCGCACCGCTCTGTCTAACCCAGAAGATGATTTCCGTCAAACGCCCGCACGAACGCGTGTCGAGGGCAGCATCCGATTGAGCGTCGGTGATCGCATCCGACTGCAACGGCGTGCCTTCGACCTTGACGCTGCAAATAGGGGAGTCGTCCACTCCGCTCCCCACCCAAAGTGCATATGGAGGCGAAAAAGTGCGTGACTTTGAGACTGGCGAGACCAGGGTTTTGGAGGTGCCTCTGCCTCTTTTCGAGCGCCGCCACTTCTATCGGTCGGAATTGCGCTCAAGCACGCGCCGGAGCGCCCGCGCGTTCATGAGAGTCTGACCTTCAAGCAGTCAGTGGATCAGCGGTAACGCATTCTGGTTTTGCGGGTAGGTGCTACTGGAGCAGGGACCGTAGATGGAGACTCAGGCCAAGCTCCTCGCTCTCGTGCTCCAGCATCCCGCTAGGGTCGCTGGCCGTCTTGAGTGCGTAGCGCAGATATGACAAGCGCATCAGCCACAGAGCGTGCTCGAGAGTTTCAGCGAGAAGACGATCCGCCGGATGTTTGCGGACGTATCGGGAGTGCTCGAGTGGGCCCAAGAGGAGACCCACTCGAAAAGAGGCTATCGGACTTGGCGGATCCCGGAGAGCGTCGCGGAGAGTGTACCGAAAAATGAGACGTGTCTGTTGAACCTGCGATCTCGTTGATCCGTCAGAGATATCTCGATGGCCTATGGCAAACGGGCAGGAGCCCGCAATTTGACCGAGAGAAGGGAGCGGCATAGATTCTTGGCGATCGAGGCCAAGCGAAGCAATGTTTTCTGACGAGGAGACTTGAAATGTTTTCGTCACAGGAAGAGCTGACCGAAGGACTTCGGAACTCCGGATACATCGTTGATTCCGTGACGGCGAATACGGTGCATCTGGCGTCTGCCCTGCATAAGCCCGTTCTTCTTGAGGGCCCGGCCGGCAGCGGCAAGACGCAGTTGGCTTATGCGGTCGCAGATGCTTCTGGGACCATCGTTGAGCGTCTGCAGTGCTATCAAGGAATCAGCGAGGACAAAGCGATTGGCAAATTCGATGAATCGCTGCAACAGCTTTGTGTGGATCTCAAAGCTAAGTCCACAAGCGTTGAGTGGGACGGGCTTCATGTCGAATTACACGGCAGAAGATTCTTTAGCGCAGGGCCATTGCTGCGGGCTCTGGAATACAAGAATCCATGCGTTTTGCTCATCGATGAGCTCGATAAAGTGGATCCCGCGTTTGAAGCTATGTTGCTCGAACTGCTCAGCGCGTGGCAGTTGAGCATTCCCAAGCTCGGTACAGTCAAGGCCGAAACCATTCCCTTCGTTGTCCTCACTTCGAACGAGGAGAGGCGCATCGGGGATCCTCTTCGTCGCCGCTGTTTCTACCTTCGGGTTGAGCATCCGACGGCGGAACGTGAGGCCGAGATTGTGCGGTTGAGGACGCCGGATTCGAGCCGCGAATTCCATGCTGGCATGGCCGGTCTTGCCAAGGCGCTTCGCGGCTGGAGCTTGGAAAAGCCCCCGTCGATCTCCGAGATTCTGGATTTGGCGCAGGCACTGATGGTACTAGGCGAGGAGCGAGTGACGCCGGGAATGCGTGACCTCTTGTTGCCTCTTCTGGCTAAGACGGAGGCCGATCGTCGCAAGCTGTGTTTGCGCGACGGATTTGCCAGCCTCGTGCATGATGCCGAGCAATACGCCCAAGAAGCCCTACGAGGAGTTGCATGAGCAAGTCTTTATACGCCGTGCTGTTTGCCTGCAGCGTTCTGAGCTGTGACGCCCAGTCCTCTAGAACACGTGACCACGGCGAGGCCGCATACTACGTGACCGAATACGCGCGGCACTACGGCCTGCCGGTCGGTTTTGTGCGCGCGGTTGTTACTCAGGAGTCTGGCTGGCGTCCTTGTGCGATCTCCCGCAAGGGCGCAGCAGGTCTCATGCAACTGATGCCTCAAACCGCCGCACGTCTGGGAGTGCGGGACCGTTGCAATATCGAAGAGAACGTATCGGGAGGAGTGCGCTACCTGGCCTGGCTTAGCCGCAAATTTCAGGGAGACCTGAGATTGGTCGCGGCGGCCTATCTGGCAGGCGAAGACGTACTTGAGCGGCGCGGGCTTTTCTATCGCAATCAGGAAGTTGTGACGTATGTCTCCCAGATCCGAGGCAGATGTGAACGACAGCTGCTAAAGCAAACGGTGAGCACGCCATGAGGAGCAAGACAATTCGATGAACATACGTTGGCTTTTTCTCTATCTGATAGCGCTGACCTGTAGTCTCGCACAGGCGGGCAAGCCTCAAGCGATTCCAGAAGCGCGAATTGTACGACTGACTCTGGATCCCCAAAACGTCGCTCTGCTGCATTTGCGTCCGGGGTACGTCAGCTGCGTGCGATTGCCCGAAGACATCAGTACGGTGGTCCTGGGAAATCCCAGCACCTTCAAGGCAGAGCATTCTGATGCTGAGCCTCGGCTGGTGTCCTTGAAGCCAACCACTCCTGGTCCGGGTGAAACCAACGCCCTAATTACAACCAAGGCTGGGCGTGAGGTTGCCCTCCACCTCGTCAGCAGCGGGAATGCAGACAATGGCGGGCCGGTGGACTTCATCCTCGAGTACGACCGGCCGCGGAGTTTTCTGATCCAACCGGCAGGCTCCAGCCTCATCGTTAGCCGAACCGAGAGTGTTGCCCCGCAGCCAGCGTCCGGCACAGCAATCGGGCAGGTGCCCATGGCGAAATACCTGGAGCTCTTGAAGCCGCAATCAGGGCGGAAACCTCATTGGCTGGGAAAGCAATTGCGAGTGGCAGTCGGTCCGATCACCGAGAGCGATCAACAGATGGTAGTAGCCTTCTCGGTTCTGAATGCTTCCAACCGGACGATTGAGCTTCTGCCACCGCAAATACGACTGACTGGGATATCCAAGAAAGGCCACGGAAAGCCTGTCAAAGCCGAGCCCTTGGCGATCAATAACTACGCCATCAACGTTCGTCGATTGCGGCCAGGAGCGCGGGCAGAGGCGGTTGTGATATTCGAGCGCCCCTCGTTCAAGGAGTCGAGCGAGCAAATGGTCCTTCAGATTGCCCAAGCCGAGGAAGTAGATAGGCCTGTCTTGGCGCCAATCGCTTTTGTCGCGCCACTCGACGGAGGTGAAAAATGATTCACGGAAACGGAAGCAATCCTGGTTCAGAGAGTGTCGCAGAAGCGCTGCCCGATCCGTCGTCTACGTCAGCGGCGCAAGGCGAAGCGGGTGCTCCGCCGGATCTAGCGACACGGGGAAGGCAGCGCGCCAAGCGACAACTTCACCAGAACAGGTTCGTGATCATCGGCGCGGGAGCACTTGTGGTTGCGCTTTTGTTGTTTGTCATGGTGTCCATGCCTCGCGGGAAACCGGCAACAACTACGAGAGGGAGCATGGCTCCCAAGCTTGGTGGGATCCAGCAGAACGAGGCGTCGCATCCTGAAAGGAGCCTTCTGCCGATTACCGATTCCGGCAGACCAACAGCCGAGGAAACACATGCAGGGGTGCTTGGCGAAGATGACCTACAGCGGACAGCGACGAGGAAACCGACGCCAGCGAGACCTCTCCCTTCGCCACAAAGCGCGCTGGGCAATACCTTAGCTTCGATACCGCCATTTCCAGAGGAGTGGCAAGCTCCTCCCTACAAGTCCCGTGATGACAGGAACCCGCAGCCTCCGGATTTGAACAAAGCGGAACGCCACGCTCTGGACGTTTCCTCCGTGGTGTACGCGCGTGCCGTCCATCCCACTCAAGGAAGTTCACTGCTCAAAAATACGCTAGCCGATCCCGAACCTGAGATGGAACTAGGGCTAGCCACCGGCTCAAGGCTCAGGGCGCGCTTGGAATCGGCGGTGAGCACGGCCGTGCGAATGCCGGTCCTGGCCGTCATTGAGTACAACTATGAGCGCGAGGGAGAAATCATCGTCCCCGCAGGAGCCAAGGCAGTGGGCCACGTGCAGCAAGCCGACCATTCGGGATACCTGACGATCCAATTCGATTCCCTGATGATGCCGGATGGCGCCGCCGTTCCGATTCAGGGAGTTGCAACCGACCTGAATCTCCGGCCGCCTAAGGGAAGGGTTGAAGGAAAGAACACAGGCAAGAATGTGCTGCTAAGGTCTCTGTCCGGAATTGGCCAGATGGGCGCACTGCTGGCTGGGCGCGGAAATCTGAACCGCCCCTTGAGCGAAGGGGATATGTTGCGCGAGCGCGTCAGCAACAACATCGGAGAAGCATCAGACGAACAGCTATCGAGGCTTGTTTTGACAGAGCATGTTGTGGTCACGATCCCTGCGGATACTTCGATCTACGTCGTACTCGAACACACTGCCAGATCGAGTAACGCTTCGACCAACCCCTCCTCAGGCGATTGCCGGCCACTGAATTCGACCAGCGTGGACGAATTGCGCCAACTACTGCAGCTCCAGCGCGAGTTCCAGACAGCCAAGACTGATCAATAAGTGTTTGGTCGGTGCCTCTCGATCGTTTCTCAATTGCGCAATGTTCCAACACACATCCATCTCACTAGCGGTAGCCGGAGCAGCTTGGGACTGGGAAATGCGTGTCGGTGTTTGGCTCATGCACATGCTTGTCAGATGCGCGAGATTCCAACCCATTTTCATTTCATTGATGCTTGTTCCGTCGGCTGAAACTCCAGGTTGTGCGGCAGTCGAGGCGGTAGGTAGCGCTCAAGAAACAGAACCAACCGGCGTCTTATGCGTCAATTCGTGCCCTTGAATTCGTACAATCCCCATAAAACGACGTCCCTTCCTCTCGCTCTGATTTGCCTGAGATTCCTAGCCGACGTAGTGTTCCGGAACCGATGAAGCGAACGCAATTCCGCAATCGCGGCGTGAGAGGAACGTATGGAATTGTTACGAGAGGGAGAGCTTGGACGCCGATTTGCTGTTGCTGGGCTATGGGCAGTTATGCTCCTTCAACTGTTGCCGATTTGCTACGGACAGAATCTGGGCGCGGCGCCGGCGACCGGTCAGGCCGTCCAGGGAGAGACGGCGGCGCAGCCAGAAGGAACTGTTCTCAACCTGGTGAACTGGGTCGGCAACGTAATCGCGCCGGTCGGGGCTGCACTGGCCGTGGTCATGGCAGTCGTTTCGTATTCACAAGGACGAGGAGTGATGCGGTGGTCGGTGACGGCCGCCGGACTTCTTGTCATCTCCGGCCTCACGCGTCTCATCGAGTTTTGGATCGCGAACGGTACCGGGGGAGTGCAGTAAGAGGCCGTCTCCAATGACCCTGCCTGGGATCATCGTCGATTTAATGAAGCTGCTGTTTGACTTGGCAGCGCCGGCTGCGATCTGCGCCTTGGTGCTTGCCGGAATCGCCTTAAGACGGGAAGGTGGCGTGAACTTCTTCGCCGGAGGAGGTTTTCAGAAGTGGATGCTGTGGTCGGTCATTTTCCTTACGTTGCCACAGACTGTGTCCTGGATGGCTGCTCAAGGCATCGTGTTGCCCCCGCAAGGCGGAAATATCAGCAGCGCCTGGGTCAACGGTGTGGAGACGAGCTTCAACAATTTCGTTACCGAGGTCGTAGTTGGCCGCCTCGTTCCGGTCCTCGCCGCTTTCTTCGTACTAATGGCAGCCCTCGACGCGGCACAGGGACAAAACCCGCTGGCTTCGGTCGTCACTGCAATCTTCCTTTTAGCAGGGTCGAGCACGGTTCAGTTGATGATCACGTGGAATAGCGGCACTGAGTTCGCGATGACCGACATGCTCGGCTCAATCTGGAATTTTCTAGCGGGCACCATCTTGCCAGAGGCGGCAGGTCTAGCCGTCGTAGGCGCCATTCTGAACTATGCGCGCCATCGACCGTTCATGCCGCTAGTGGGCTCCGGCTTGGCGTTCCTGAGTGTCTCGGCCCTTTGGAAACTCGTGCAAGCGATGGCAGCGTGACGAGACGGAGGTGAACATGTCGCTCGACGGGGGGATGCTCCATCTGACGAACTGGGCCGGCAATGTCATCATGCCGACGCTGGCTGGCTTAATGGGCGCCGCCGCGATTTACCGCTTCGGTAAAGCACAGCCCTGGCAGCACCTTGCCTGGGCAGGAATGGCGTCACTGATGTGTTCGGGTTTGCTCAGAGTGCTCGAAGGCTTCAGCAACCAGGCGGTCTGGAATGACCCAGACCGTTTCTGGCTGGCCGTTCTGGCGCTGGTGAACTGGATTGGGAACGTCCTGCTCCCTGTCTACGGAGCGCTTCAAGTGGTATTGAGTGTGGTGCACTTCTCGGGGCTGCTGGAACGGATGACCATCGGCGAAGCCTGGGTGCGGAATCTTGTTGCCGCAATGTGTTGTTTCGCCTTGTCCGGTTTGCTGCGGCTTGCCGAAGTTTGGGTGCAAAACGGGACAGCCGGAGTGCGTTAGGAGAAATGGAGATCAGTAATGCCGCTGAACGTTACACCGGTGAATCGAAACCTGCAGACGCGCGTGACCTTCATGCTCCTGGAATTTGAAGACTTGTTTGTCGTGCTCGGCATCGCAGCAGTGACAAACGTCGCCGGGCATTTTGTCACGGGTGAAGTCGGGGGTTTGCCAATGAGCATCGTCGTGCAATATGGCGTGCCGCTATCCATCATTCCGTTGTTGATGTTGTTCAAGTACGGCAGGCCGCGTGGGTACATTCGAGACCTCGCTCTCTGGTACCTGAAACCACGCGCCTACTGTGCCACGTCGAGAGATCAGGAACTGAGCGTCGCCTATATCAAGGAGGAATCGTAGTGCCAATTACGCTCGACCAACGGGAAAGGGCCATTCGTGAGCCTGCGTTATGCGAGCAACTCTCCGTCCGTGATTACCTGGACGACGTTGTCGTGCGGACAAACGGTAGCTTCGTCGCGGGTTACCAACTTAGAGGGCTCACCTCCTATTTCGCTACCGATGAAGGGCGGAACCGCGGCAAGCTGATGCTTGAAGCTCTCCTACGATCGATCCCAGAACAGAGCATGAGAGTGCAGTTCCGCTACGAAGTGGTGGAAGACCTCGGAGGTTTGCTCAATGATTACGCTTCCAACCTACGGTCAACGCATCTGGAAACGTGTGAGCTCGATGAACTGCGGGTTGAAAGATGGAGCGCCAAGGAGAAAGCTAGTCACTACCGGCGACCGCTCTTGCACCTGTATTTCATTTGGGACCCGGTCCTTCACCGCCGCATCGTAGGCAAACCGTTGAAGCCGAACGGAGACATTTTCAGCCTGTCGGCTCGCAAGTGTATCGAGCGCACGCGGCAGGAGCACCAGGACCTGCTGGCGGAGTTCGAGAGCCTCTTGCAGGGTGTGGAGACTACGTTGCAAGCGGCGGAGCTCGGAGCCAGAAGGCTCTGCGATGACGATTTATTTATTGAGGCAAAACGAGCGCTCAATCCCCTGGGGCCCGATCGGTCGCCTTATAGAAGAGAGGGTCGACTGGAATTTCGCAGCGCACGCGAGCAACTTGCAGATGTAAGCATCTTGGATGAGACCAACAGTTACCTGAATGTTGACGGCGTTCTCTACACATTTGTCAGCCTGAAAGAGTTGCCAGATGCAACCTTTCCCGGAATCCTTCGGGAACTGACCGCCCTGGATTTCCCCATCATCGCCAATGCCCAACTCACGATTCCTGACCAGGCCAAAGTGCTGAAGGCCTACAAGAGCCGTCTGCGGAAAATGCAGGCCGCACAGCGCGACACGCATGGCGGCGTGAAGGTAAATGTGGAGGCACAGGTTGCAGAAGGACAGTTGTTCAGGGTGCAGCAGGATATCATTTCCAGCTCCGTGAAGACGGCGCGGCTGAGCCTCGTGATCGGCACAAGGACGTCGCAGCCTGCGGTTACGGCCTCCGAACTAGAACAAGCGGAGGGCACCATCGAAAACCGCAGGCAGCAGCTCTTGTACGCGATCGCGCGGATGAATGGAGCCAAGGCGGTCGCTGAGACGTTAGCAAAGAGGCGACTCTTCTTCAGTTCGCTGCCTGCGATGGGCGAAGCCGACAAGCGTGACCAAGACCTTTTGACCACGAATGCCGCGGATCTTCTGCCCGTGGAGATGCCGTGGCAAGGAACTCCGCGCTCCCCGCTATTTCTTCTCGAAACACCTTACCGTCAGCTCATTCCGTTCTCGTTGTTCGATCCATCTTTGAGCGACGCCAACATGTTGGTTATGGCGAAGAGCGGTGGTGGAAAGACGTTCATGGTGCAGCAATTCCTGCTGATGGCCGCCCGCGACAATACCCTGATCTCGATCATCGAATGCGGCGACTCCTATCGCCCGCTCGTTGACCTTATGGGAGGGAGGATGGTTGCGATGTCTCTCGACAGCGACCAAACGATCAATCCATGGGACGTAGATGAGGGACAACACGAGCCCAGCAAGGATCAAGTAGCGTTCCTGAAAAACCTGACGCGCCATATGCTGGGAGACAGTGGCGCCCACGACACGGAACTGCTCGACAACCTGATTAGCGAAGCCATTCTGCGGACCTATAAGCGGGCGGCAATCCGCACGTCGAACCCAATCCCGACATTCTCTGACCTTCGCGACGAATTGGCCCAGTGGCGGGACGAGGAAAAGAACCAGAGGGTAATGGATGAAGCGCAACTTGCAGCCATCAAACTGCGCAGTTGGACCGGCGAGAAGGGCATGTATTCGAAGCTGTTTGATAGGCCAACAACCATCTCTCTCGATAACCCATGGCTCTTCTTCAACGTTGAACAACTCAGCGACGATCCCCGCCTGGAGACGGCAATGAGCCTGCTGATCGCTCACGCCACTGCGCAGCGCGCATCAGGCGGTGCGGGCCGCCGCAGCGTTACTGTGCTCGATGAGTGTTGGTTTCTGCTCGACTCTCCCGTGCTCGCGCCGGAAGTGGTCCAACTCTTTCGCACTGCGCGGAAGCGGAACGCGAGTGTGTGGGGAATCTCGCAAACAGCGGAAGACTTCGTGGGAACCGAATTCAGCCCGCGTGTGCACGGCACAGGGATCGTAAAGAACTCAAGCACCAAAATCGTCGGCCAGCAACCCGGCGAGATGTCGGCGTTGCGGGATCACATGCACCTGAACGAGACAGCGCTGAACGAAATCAAGCACTTTAGCGCGCCGGTAAAAGGAAGGAGCGCGGACGCCTTACTGGCGATTGGCGAAAAGGCGGAAACGACGCACACCATCCGCATGTCTCCGACGCCGGTGGACTACTGGATCATGACTACCTATGCGCGAGAGAGGGTTTATCGGTCCTGGTGGTTGGAGCAGAACAAAGGTCTAACTCAAATCGAGGCCTACCGCCAACTCGGGGACACGTTCCCCTTCGGTCTGGCAGACCTTGATTTACTTCCTGAAGAGTTGTCGGGCGAAGTCACGAAGGGAGCGAGAAGCCTATGACAAAGATCATCACAGCGGGGACATCGAGAGTCCGTTCGTTGTGCAAGCGTCTTCTGTTTGTGACCGCGATCGCGCTGATACTGGCGCCGGTTGGTGCGCAAGCGGCTGGGTTAGTAGACATATTGTCTCTAATCAAGACGATCACTAGCACTCTTCAGACCGCCATTGGAGGAGTGCTGAGCGATATTCAGACTGTAAATTCGGAAATAAACAAGTTTCGTCAGGACATCGTCTGGCCGCTCAACGAAATCCATCAGACGAGAGCGTTTGTCAGCGCAACCCGTGCCCGGTACGCAGGCCTGATGTCGCAGATTGAGAGCATCAGGAACAACAGCGCAAACCTTGCGAATCCAAAACACTTGGAATCAGTGCTACGTGGTGGGCAGCCCGGGGGAATGGGACAGTTCCAGCAGGTATACGCGCGAGTCTACGCGGCCATGCCGCAATCCAATGCAGCCAAGCCTGGGCAACGCGACATGATGGACATCGATGATGCGCTGGCCATGGACTCATTGAAAACGACCATTGTCTCTGACCAGACAACCCAGATCCTGTTGAGCCTTGCGGATTTGTTTGAGCAGCAATCGGCAAGCGCCGCTCCGGGCTCGGCTCCTCTCCTCACCGCGCAAGCCCGCGTCACCGACCTGGTGAGCCAAGCCCAGATGGCGAAAATGTTTGCCGCCGAATTGCGCCAGGAGGCGGCAAAGCTGGCGCACCAGAATGCATTGCTGCGACAGAGCGCGTTGGCAACCCGCAGCCTGCAGAACCAGATGCAACAGGTCTTGAAGCACCCTTAGGGGTATTCACAATGAAACTGCTGGCTAACTCGTGGAAGTTTATTAGAAGCGTTCTTCTGTTGGCACTGGCTTGTGCAGTTGTCGTCCTAATTTTGCCGAGCAAAGCCCGCAGCCAACTTGGCCTCGATCCTTGTTGCGCCATCATCTCGGCCGGCCTGAACTCGATTTCCGGACTGCTGAAAGGAGTCGTAGCCAAACCTCTGGCTTCCATTCAACAGATCGCACAACAATCTGCGGACTTTGAGCGGCAAGTGGTGTGGCCAGTGACGGCCATCAACCAGGCTAGAGGACTGGCCCTTCAGGCCCAGGGACAGTTCGGTCAGATGCGCCAACTGTTTCAAGTGTCGGTGTCCAGCGCAACCCTGCCCACGCCGCAACAGCTCGAACGGAGCCTGCTTTCCCGCAATCCTGGCGCGGTAGCGCAAATCAGCAATAACTATTCCTTGCTATATGGTCCCGCTGTGGCCCAGACCGACGCACCGCAACCAGTCCGCGACCTAGTCGACATGACCGACGCGGCAGCGCAAGCGGCGATGAAGAGGGCGGTAGAAATCGACGCCCTGGCTGACCTTGAACTGCAGGCAGCGGAACAAATCAACCAGCAACTTCAAAATGCCGCGCCGGGGAGCGCCCCCATCCTTGAAGCTCAGACATCGGCCTGGCTGGTGAGGGCCAACGCATATACCCAGTCCGCAATGGCAGAGCTGATACGTGTTCGTTCGATTGAGTTGGCCAATCAAGGCGCACAGCTCAAGTTCAGCACTTCCCATGCAGGCACACTGCACAGTACCGGGGGACAAGTCCTACAACAGGGAGTTCAGTAGCCGTGTTCTATTTTCAGCAACTCCTGAACAGGGCGATGGCGGGAATCGACGGCACCGCCATCGTCCCGACAGTTACGAATTTTGCGTTTGCCATCCTGCTCGTCGGGTTCCTCGTAGGCCTGTATCAGGCGGCATTTCGCGGCGGGGACGTGCAGGCGCTTGCCGTTACGGCGTTCAAGTATTTAGTCGTTGCCATGATTCTCTCCAACTGGGCGACGGTATTTCGAGACGTCAACGGCTCATGCAACGCCGTCGCGAACTTCATCGGAAACAGCTCGGGCGCGGGAGACATGTTCCAGAGCTGGATGGGCCAGCTTCAACAACAGTTCGCGAACAATCCAGCACTCACTCTTTGGGACATCATCACCGGCGATCCGGCGGGCACCATCACCGTTTTGCTCCTGCTCGTTGCCTATGTTGTCTATGCCTTGGCCATCATTGTGTTCTGCTTCTTCTACGTGTTGTTTGGGTCGCTGCTGTACGTCCTCGGGCCCCTCGTGCTCGCCCTCATCCCGATTTCCGGGGTCGGTCAACTGGGAAAATCCTATGCCGTCAATCTGATGGTCTGGAACGCATGGGGCATCCTGTACGCAACCTTCGGCGCCCTTATTACCGCCATCCAGTTCAACCGGGTCAATGATGTATTGGGCAATGGGTTTCTTGGGTTCCTGAAAGGTCTACCGGATTCGACGATGCTCGGGCTGGTGAGTATTTTCTACGCACTGGCCGTCGCGTTGATTCCCTTCATCGCGAAAAGAATAATTTCAGGCGACGTAGGATCCACCGCCTATTCCCTCCTTCGAGCGGCGGTCTTCGCGGTTGGCGCCGCCGTCGCCGGAGCGGTCGGAATGACTGCGGAATCCGCGGCCGCACCTGCCGTGACAGGGGGCGGCACCTCGTCGACGTCGGGCGCGGCTTCTGGGTCGGCGTCGGGAGTGGGGGAATTCATTCGTGGGGGAGTGAGCAGCGCGATGAGCAGCAATGCAAGTCCGCCGACACCGCCACCTTCGTCGTCGAGCGCTCCACGGAAATCGTCCGGGTTCGCGTACAGACCGCACGGCGCCGTGCAGGTTTTGAGTTACATGGCAGGGCGCAGGCTGGCAACGGCATTTGCCGGCGATACCGAGAAAAACAGCTAGGAGAGTTGCGTGATCACATTGCCAGAAAAGCCACAGTCGCGGGACCCAGAGAAACTCCGCTATAGCCGCTACTACGAGCACGATGGCGCACTTCGCGCTTACGCAAACCGAGCCATGATGTTGGCATTTTTGTGTGTGCCAACAACCCTGGTCGCCGTGGGCTTTGCGGTCTATGTTCGATTACAGCCACCGACGGTAATCCGCGTCGATCCTATTGGTGAAGCAAGTGTAGTGGGGCGAGCCAAGCCGGAAATCACAGTGACGCGCGGACTGGAAGTGGAGCCCACCGAGTTTGAGAAACGTGCCCGTGTCCGGCTTTTTCTCGAGAGGTACTTGGATTTCTCGCCAGCGAACGTCACCCGCAACTGGGCTGAAGGACTGAACATGATGACCGCAAACTTACGCCGCACGGCGTTCGCGGCCATGCAGAAAGAGAACACCATCGGAAAGATCGAAGACGATCAAACCACTTCCGAGTTTCAGTTACGTTCGCTCGAAGCTGCCAAAGACAATCCATTGACTTACGTTGCTTTTGGGGTGAAGGAAATTCATCACCTTCATAACCAGAGCGAAAGCATCGACAAGGTCGTCAGTGAATTCCATATACGCCTCTTACTTGAAAAGCGCTCAGAAGCGAATCCTAGCGGACTCTTGATCGGAGAATATTGGGAGCGGGCGATCGAGGGAGAGAAGCGGAACTGGGTCATGCAGCAGACGAGCCCGGACGCACCGTAATAGAAAGAGGATGCATTGATGGAAACGAAAACACAGAACATCGACGAGGAAGCGCAAGTGGGCACGTCCGAAGCCGCGCAATCCAAGCGCAAGAGACGCGGCAGCGATGAGGATAACCTTCGCTACTTCCTGCCCAAGGCAGGCTCTTCCTCCGCAAAGCCAGAACTCGGCCAGGAGATGGCAAGTGAGGGCGAGGCATTGATTGAAGCATTCAAGAATGGGCAACAGTTTTACACGCTAACGACGTGGAAAGCAGTGCCCGAAGTCAACCGAAAGAACAATCCGGTAATTGTGAAGCAGGCGCTCGCCCGAGCCTAGTTCGTGGCAAGCGCAAACACAGCACAAATGATTTCAGAAGACCAATGACAGTTGGTCCTTTGACGACCCTGCGGCTTTCGGTAGGGAAATGTGCTGACCCGGCTTCAAGAGCTTAAAGCTTGGCCAGAAACCCGGAGAACAACGGGGGCCAGGCGAGAGAGAAGCTAGCGGTCATGCGAACTCCTTAACTCGACGGGTTTCCCGGCAAAAGTTAAGGAGAACAACAATGAATACGAAAAAACACACAATCTCGGTCGACCAGATTCAAAACCTGGAGATCGACCGCAATGGAAGAGTGATGCCCAGGCTGAACGATCTCGACCCCTTGGAGAACACGTTGCTTAGCGTGCTGTATCCGGGTGTCAGGGTCGCCAGCGTAAACGTTCCGGTTGAGCCACTGGACGAGTACGAGGAGTCGAAAGTGGAGAACGCGTTGGCAAAACTGGTCTGGCGGGGCATCCACTACAAACTGGTGGGAGCGAGCGGTTCCGCGAAGAAGGGCAAGTTTTATTTCGTGGACCACGAGCACAGTCGGGCGATCGCTGAACGGTTTCAGCACTGGCCTCAGGCGGCAATCGTTTATTTCGGGATCCTGGTGTCGTCGTGCAAAGTGATGATGGAGGAGTCCGATGCGCGTGTGTTGGTTGTACCCGATCACTCGCTAGGAACAAACGACTGCCGCGGATGGATCAGACGCACGGCGTTTGGGAGGTTGCAACAAAAACACGATTCTGAGCTTCTCGACAAGCAAGTAAACAGGCTCCTTCAACAAGAACGGGGAGAAATTCGTGAGACGGACCTCTCCGCCAGCGGAAAGGAAAGCTTGGCGTTGGAAGAGAAGGCGAAGTCGGAGATCGCTGGCAAGACACTACGCGCACAGCGGTTTTACCAATTTCGCATGGCTTTTCACGATACCCAGGCAAAAGGTTCCTTCAAAATTATGGACGATGACGTTGCCGACGCGCTGGAGACCGACTTCATCCTGCCGGAGAGCGCCGTCAAACCGGGGTTGAAAAAACCAGCGGTGATGTACTCGATCGTTGGGCCGGGGAGAAGATTTCGCGGGCGTACCGTAGTCGGAATCCGTGAGTTTTCCCGCCAGCTCGAGTTCGAGTCCAGCTACACGCTCGTAGAGCATGCGCCTGAAGACTCCGTTCAGCTCGAAATCCTGCCGCATGCGATGGAGCAGGTACGCAAACTGAGCGGTGCGGTGGGCGAAGGCCGCTACGATGAGTTGTTGGAAATCCTCGGTCGGCCTCAGGACAAGTCCCCAGCCGATGGAATGGAGCAGGGCGGAAACGATGAACTCAATGTGGTCGAAGGCCTGCTCTTGGCGGACGCTAGTGGACATATCGTCCGGCATCCTTACGTCAATAATCAACTCAACAAGCTACTCGCGAGATGGGCATTCCGCGTTGCGACAGGAGGGGGCTTCCGTCTGCCGGCGTTTGCGCTTATGGACGATGGTTACCTCTTTCTGAAAGGCGGTACTGTCGTCCACGGTTCCGACTGGACTCCGGAGCACAAGGCTATCGTCGCTCTGACGTCCAACCGTGGCCTCTGCGTTCGCTACCCGATACGAATGTTCGACGATCTCCTACCGTTTGAGAATCTTTCTGATGGTGAGATCGAAACCCACTTGCGACAAAGCCTTTGCCGGCAAGAGTGCGCGATGAGTGAGCCCGAATTGGAGGGGCTGGTCGCTCGACAACTCCGCTTGGAGGGGACTTGCATTCTCCACTCGGACACGGCAAAGAAAAACGGCGGCGACTACGACTTTGACTGGATCTGTGTGATTGAAGCCGACCGATTTCCGCGTTTCGTCGAACGACGGTTTCGCAGAGGCCTGGGTGAGCAACAGGGTAAAACCAAGCGGAATAAGGCGAAGGACCCCTGGTTCAACCTGGAGCATGTGGCCATGAAAGCGCGAGGAAACCATATCGGCTCAATCACCGATTTGATGACCTCGTGCCGGGCGGTTGGGAGAGAAGACCTTGCTGACCAATTGGCAAAGGAGCTTCAGAACGCTCTCGACAGCCTCAAGTGGCAAGTCCAGCCAGACCTCACCCTAGTCGCTGACATACGCCAACAAGTGAATCAGGCGCCCTGGCTTCGCTACAAAAATGAGCGCCGGATATCCGACTTGCCGTTGCATCTCGACGTGGTCGATACCGACCGCATCGGGAACCTCTACAACCATGTCCGCAAGGACATCGAAGACTTGCTGACCAACAAGGCACCGATTGAGGCATTCAAGGGTCTCGTGGTTGGAGAAGACATTACCCGGCAGATGCTGGAGGACTGCCATTTTGTCAATCGGGCGTACGCGGCAATCGTCAGCAAGATTGCCGAACGCCATGCACAACTCAAACAACAACTAGAGAAGGCCAGGGCCGATTGGGATGCGGTTCGAAATGATCCGAGCCGGGACCTACGGAAACAGAAGCTCTTTGCCAAGACGCAGGCCCAGGGTGCTTATCGTTACGATGAAGACCGGGGCAAATACGAGATGAAGGCGATCCTTGCCTACATCCGAATCTGGGCACAGAACAAGACAGAGAATCGCAAAGCTTGGCTGCAAGCGCTGAACCGTATTGTCTGCGGCGGCAAAGGCAGCGGCTCCATTCTCTTTCTGGCTTTTCCGCAAGAACTAATCGACAAACTGGCGGAGCGCACTGGAGGCAGGTTGGTCCGAGTGCATGTGCCGCGGTTTTTGGAGGGAATCGTTCGTACCGACTCCGAGGGCCGGACTTTTCTGGTAGAGCCAATCAGCAGAGAAGGAGAAAAGCAGACGTTCTTGTGGAAATACAGGGACGGAAAGATCCTTCTCGATGACGACAACCCAGCCATACCGGCTGACAACCTCGCTCCAAACCATGATCCATCCGGAACAGCCACTCTTCCCGAAGCTGACCTGGACGACGTGGAATTCCCGCCTATAACCTCCACCGAGGAAGATGGGCATGATGCGGCTTGGGCCATGTGAGGAGCAGACTGCGGGCGGCGGAATCTTCGTGATTCCGTCGCCCGCTTCAAGGCAAAATCATGCGACGACAAGTGCTACTGATCCTGACTTGCGGTTTGTGCTTTGTTTGCGCGGTCACTGCGGTGTCTCAAGATACTGAGACCACAACCAACACCAATAAGGCCATCCGCGTTACGACGGCTCTGAACCATCTAACTGTGCTGGAATTCCAGGAACCGGTCACGTTGGTGGCGGCTGGAGGTCCAGATTTTCAAATCGAGCGCCAGGAAAACAAGGTGTTCGTAAAACCTCTGAAGTCCGGAGTTGCCACCAATCTGTTCGTTTGGACTGCGTCCCGCCGCTTCAACTACGAACTGGAGCCTCCGGGGGAGGTGAAGGATATGAATTTTGCCATCGACAACTCAGTCACAGCCGCGAAACCGGCGCTTGATCCGCAAGTACAACTCGATCAGCTGGCGGACATGATGCTCACTCGCGCCTTCTTAGGTGCCGAACCGATCGACAGCTCCAACGTTGCGACGGCGAAAAACAACGTCGGTATACGGGTTGAGCGAGTATTCCGTACCAAGAACAGCCTCTACGTTCACTACTCAATCGAAAATCACAGCAAGAATCGATATCACGTTACCGCTCCCAGCGCTTTTCAGTTGCAGGTGAGCAGTTCATCGATTTCTTTGCCTGTCTTTGAACACCGGCAGTTGGACCCGCAGACGGTCAGAAAACTGGGAGACTTGAAGGAGCTTGCCTTGCCCATCGGGCACGCAGAGTCCAAGCCAGAAGATCTTTCGCCCGGCGAATCAGCCAGCGGAGTAGTGGCAATTCGGCGGGACCTGAGCTCGCCAGTAGTGCTGCAGCTCGTATTTGACGGAAACATCAGGGCCATCTTGGTGTTGTGAGGATGAGCCGAGGAAGAGATCCCGGAGTCGCAGCGATGCAGGCGCGCCTTAGCACCTTTCTTAGGGAACATCCCAAGGAAAGTCTTTCCGTAAACTTCACCAAAGCCATTCAGGACCCGCTTAAGCCACTCACCGGCAACGGCCGACTGCGGATCAACCCATTACTGCTGATTCTGACGATGATCATGCTATTTGTCGCCGGCCTCCTGTTCTTCAGCTTTGGTCAACTATGAAACTCGACACCGAGTATCGACTTGACCAGCGGCCATACTACCGAGATCAAGAAGAAAGCATCGCAGCGGTTGGTGCAGTCGTGGTGGTTGTCTTGCTCTCTGCCCTGTCCTATGTCCTCGTGGTTCGTTTCCACTTTCGGCCAGCTCAGCTGGTTGAGCTTTCGGTCTGCGCTCTGTCTGCCATTGCCGCGGCTTTTTCGGTCATCTGGTATTCACTGACTCTGCGAAAACGGCGTGAGGCAAATTGGCCCCATCCTCCTTTATTCATTACCCAGGCCAAAGATCGCGCTGCGGTGAAATCTGCATTCGAGCAAAATGCCATCGTGCTCGGTTACGACGTGCACGGCAGACCCTGGTTATGGCCCGACGCCACTAGAATCATGCAGGCTGTCGTCTGCGGCGCAACCGGTTCGGGCAAGACTTCCTTACTAAGGAGCATCATTACCCAGGATGTCTTCCGCACTTGGGGGCCTCCCGAACAGCCCCGCCGCATGCCGATGTTGATTGTCGATGGCAAGGCAGACAGCGAATATCTCGCAGAACTTCTCCCAGCGATTGAGGCCGCGGGCCGCATGCACCAGCTGCGCGTCCTGAATCCCTCCCGTCCTGACATCTCCGTGCGCTACAACCCCTTCTTCGCTGACGAGGGACTGTACCAAGAGCACGCAAACTTCGTTTTTGAATCGTTCGATCTGAAACAAGATTTCTTCCATGGACATCAGGCCACCTATCTCAACGATCTCGTGCGCGTGCTCACCTATACCGGAAAGCGCTTCAACATCTATGACGTGATGGTGATGGCACTCGACCAGCAGGTCTTAAGGGAGCAAATCGCCGTGGCTCGTGCGAGATTGCAGACGCTCGAAGACGTCAGCAATCAACGTCGCCTGAATCTGGAGATGTCAATCAGAATGCTGCAAAAGTCCTTTGAAGATCGAGAACGAGTGACCAAGATCCAAGGTCTGCTGAATGAGCTGATGAACTTCCTAGACGACGAACTCTCGATCATCACTGGGGCATACGAGGAGATGCTTTCACTCGATGAAGTTATTGACCAGGAGCTAATCCTGTTCGTTTCCTTGAACACCAATAAGAACTCAAAGGCCGTGACGGCGCTTGGCAGGATGCTGCTGCAAAACATGCAGCTAATGATCGGCAAGCGCTATGAAAACCCAGTACGAGGTTCTCGCGAGGACCATCCGATGGTGAGCGTGATCCTGGATGAGTTCGCACCCTTTGCCTATTCCAACTTCGCGCAGATTGTGCAGACAGCGAGGGGAACCAATACCGCGTTCCTCTTCTCGTTACAAGCCATTCCCCAACTCATGAGCGTAGGACGAGGATTCCGCGACGAGCTGTCTTCGGCGCCCAATACCAACATGCTTTTGCGCACCAAGGATGAGGAAACAGCCCAATACTTTCTCAAAGCGTCGGCACGGGTGCGGCAGAAGCGACGGACACTGGCAGTTCAGCGAAGGGGGCTTTTCCAGGAAAGGTACGAGACCACAGGCTCAGGAAGCGAAACCGACGTCAAGGATACACGGTCTCAGGACGAGCACATAAAGAACCTTCCTGTCGGCCAGATGGAGATCCTGATGTCCGACAACCGCGAAGGCACGCTGCACTCTCATCTGCATGTGCGAGTGCCTCACAATTACGGCTTTCCCGGCTTGATCCCAAGAATCTATCCGGTGTTGCACTCCGTCCACGCGCAGCAGGCAGGCGCGAACTTGCGCTTCAAGGATCCCGATGTGGTGCGGCGCAGTGGCAGTCCATGGTTGAAGAGCGGACGGTCGACATGGTCCTAAAGCGTCCAAGTCGAATTGCTCACACATGTCTATTGTTGACGATAGTATGCGTTGGGGTCATGCAGGCGCAAAAGTCAGCCTACGACCCTGTGACGCAGGGTGCGCCCGCAAAACCGAAACAGGGTTTCATAGACTTCACACTTAAGCGCATCAATCCTTCCGACAAGGACTACGGCGAGTGTCTCGATCAGGGACGCAAGCTGATCCTGCAAAAATCCATTCAGAATGGCTTCTTCTGGTCGAACGTGGTCAGCCTAAGTCTGCTCGGTTATCTCTTTGTCATTGTCGTTTACCAGCACCGACAGAGAGTTCGGCGTGAGTGGAGCATCGCTGAGATGCTTCAACAATACGAACACGCCTTGTCGCGCGCAGACGGCCAGATTGACGCCGCCACGAGACGAAATCATGAACTCTTCGAAGCGCTGACAGCCGCACGAGAAAACACGTTCTGCTCGCCCATTCTTTCAACTGAGCGTCGAGAACCTGCGGCTCCAAGAGCGACTTCGAAGCGCACCGCCGAAACCCACCCCGGCAAAGCGACTGCTGGGACGACAACCGGATTTAGCACTGGCGCCACGGCCCCGAATGGAAGGGTGAATGGGAGCAAAGTCGCGAATCAAATGGGGTTGTTCAAGCCGGAGGTCGATCTCATTCTGAAGGTCAACTCGCTGGAGCAGCAACTGGGTCGCTCGCAGGAGCAGGAGAAACAGCTGCGCCGGCAGCTTACTCAGGCCGACCTGAGACTACAAGCTGAACAACAGAAAAACCGTGCGCTTAAAGGCGCATAACGGCAACGGTGCCGTGCAAGGAGTATTGAAAAACATGTCGCTGGAAGAACATCAGACAAAGCAGGGGTCGGCGACGGGAAGCTTGGCCAGGTTCCTCCCAGGCGGGGAACTTGGTCCGATCTCAGACCGCCAAGAGTACGAGCGCAGAGTGAACGCCTTGCCTCCTGAGCAACGCGAGTTTGCCGAGGAAAGTACCCGCTTCGCGGACATATGGCAGTACTTCTCCGAGCACAGGGTGCAACTGCCTAAGGGCGTCGTCAACCAGGTCAGTGGACTGGCGCAGCTCACAACCGTAGAACAGACGACCGTTCTCCGTAGAATCAACCAGGAACTGATGGAGTACCTCAATGATGTCGGTGAAGATTCTGGGGTTCGGCAGTAATTGGTGGACCCGATTCGGCGGCGATCCCAACGACGCCTGCCGTTACACCCGGCATGCTGCGTTCTACAACTCCGCGGGGGTACGCTGCGGACAGAAAATTAAACGCCATTGGATCGTTCCAGGGTTAATCCGATTTAACGGGGTTGGCGATTTCGATCCGCATTTCCCAAGCCGGGCCATTGGTGAGACGTTCTGGTGCTCGGACCTAGCATTTGCGTGTGGCGGGAATCGCATTCTGTTTGTTCGAAGAACCCCGAAGACCGCGATACCAGATCAGTACCTCGCGGTCGTGTCGAGTGACCGGTTCGGCATCTTTGATTTTGACGATCCGTGTTGGAAATCCGAATCGACGCAACAGATTTCAGTCAGTCAACTGCGAAAACGGCAGGAGGCAATGTTGCTGATGAAAGAGGGGGAGTGGGTTCGCAATAGTTT
>DATFVD010000649.1:0-5221 GCA_035260505.1 Terriglobales bacterium | reverse complement strand
CAATCGGATGGGGCCAGTGTCCGCTGCGACGATAGTGCCACACTGTCTGCGATCCGCCGGGCGATCACAACGGCAAAATCCAACGCGGCCGAGGAGCATTCTCTGCTTCGGAGACCTGCCGCAGTCTTTGCAGGGCGTGCTCCGGGGACTCGCGTGATCGGTTTGGCGAACTAAACCGCGACTCGGAGTAGCATATCGTCGTGACAAAGAAAACAGGACGACGAGCTGCTGATTCGAAACAAGTGCGTGTGGCTATCGCTCAATCCGCTCCCGTTTACCTGGACAAACGAGCCAGCCTCGCAAAGGCCCTTGACCTCGTTCAGCAGGCGGCAAAGCGAGGAGCACAGCTGGTTGCCTTTGGCGAAACCTGGCTACCGGGCTATCCCGCCTGGCTGGATGTGTGTCCCGGCGCGGCGCTGTGGGAAAACGCTTCCGCGAAAGAGGTCTTCGCGAAGCTCAGGAATAACAGCATCACCGTTCCCGGCGAAGAAGTGCATGCGCTCAGCGAAGCGGCGCGAGCTCTCAAAATTGCGATTGTGATCGGAGCGAGTGAGCGAGTCGATTCCGGTCCGGGAAATGGCACACTCTATAACTCGCTTCTCACTATTTCAGAGGACGGACAGCTGAGAAACCACCACAGGAAACTCGTGCCGACTTACACGGAACGGCTCGTGTGGGGTAATGGCGATGGCCGCGGGCTGCAAGCCGTGTCCACGTCGGCTGGACGCATAGGCGGATTGATTTGCTGGGAGCATTGGATGCCGCTCGCGCGCATGGCCATGCACAATTCCGGCGAGCACATCCACGTCGCGGTTTGGCCAACGGTTCACGACTTACATCAACTCGCCAGCAGACACTACGCCTTTGAAGGCAGGTGCTTTGTGCTGGCGGTCGGTTTAATGATGCCGGCCTCGGACGTACCGCAGGAGCTTCTTGGCGATTTCCCGTTATCCCTGGGTGATGACCAACGGGTAGAGCGCGGGGGCAGCGCGATTATCGGGCCGGATTCGCATTACGTTGTTCGACCCGTGATGGATCGTGAAAAGCTCATCGTGGCGGACCTCGATATCATGCAAATTGACCGGCAGGCAATGACCCTCGACGTCTCGGGTCACTATGCTCGACCGGACCTGTTTCGCTTCGAGAAGAAAGAGTTGGCATAGAGCGGTGCGCTGGCAGCTCCAGGCCGAAACGAGACCTGGCGCGGCGAGCGAGCAACTTTGATTGCAGAAACGGAAAGAGAGAAACGAATGGAATTGGACTTTGCAGGAAAGAAGCTGATTGTCATCGGAGGCACAAGCGGAATCGGGAAGGCCGTCGCGTCACTCGTGCTCAGCAACGGTGGCAGCGCTGTGCTGGTCGGACGTCGCGAGGACAAAACGCGAGAGGCGGTCCTGGAATTGGGTTCGCGTGGCGAGGTGTCGGGATGGACTGTGGACATAACAAGCGGCGCCGGACGCGCCAGCTTGATCGGCCATCTACACGCAAAGCACGCGGACGCAAGCTTGCTTGTGAATGCCGCAGGTGTTTTCGCCCCGAAGCCGTTTCTCGAGCATACCGAACCCGACTATGACCGCTATCTTGAAATCAACAGGGCCCTCTTCTTTATCACGCAAGGCGTAGCCAAGAACATGGTCGCCGGTAAGCGCGGCGGTTCGATCGTGAATATCGGATCGATGTGGGCCAGGCAGGCTGTGCAAGCCACTCCCTCTTCCGCTTATTCAATGGCGAAAGCCGGGCTGCACGCTCTGACACAACATCTCGCGCTGGAACTCGCAAGTGCGGGCATTCGCGTCAATGCCGTTTCGCCCGCGGTCGTGAATACTCCAATTTTCGAAGGCTTCCTACCAAAGGAACAGGTGGCCGCGGTTCTTCAGAGTTTCAATGCTTTCCACCCGATCGGCCGTGTCGGCCGGCCCGAAGATGTCGCGGAAATCGTCGCCACGCTACTGTCCGAAAAGTCCTCCTGGGTCACGGGCGCCGTTTGGGATGTCGATGGAGGTGTCATGGCGGGGCGCAATCAATACGTTTCGTGAGACGCTAACTCTAATCAACGAGGCTTGACTTCAAGGTGTTCGAGGCAAAAAACGATGCGATTCGACTTGCGAGCAAGTTTGCACGGTTGCTAGCAGTTCGAGTCACAATCCTGACCCTCATAAGCATTCTGATGACGCCATCCGCAATGCTCGCAAATTGCCAGCCCGGCTTGGAAGCAGCATCCCATCTTGATGCCGGTTTTGATTCGCTGTACGACTTGAACTTCAACGCAGCCCAGGCCCAATTTTCGGACTGGAAAGCCCGCTATCCGAACGATCCCCTCGGCCCAGCTGCAGCCGCCAGCGGTTACCTGTTTCGGGAATTCGATCGACTCGGAGTTCTGCAGAGCGAACTCTTTCGCGACGACCAAGCCTTTCACCAACGCAAGAAATTGACGCCGGACCCGCGCCTGAAGGCTTTGTTTGATTCCGAACTCACGTTGTCCGAAACACTGGCAGCCAAACAGTTGGCGAAAGATCCTGCGTCGGTTAACGCACTCTTGGCGATGACCATGGTAAATGGGCTGCGCGCGGACTATGCCGCCCTCATCGAACGGAAGGATGGTGCGTCGCTCTCGTATACAAAGAAAGGACGAAAATCGGCCGAAAAACTTCTCATCGTCGACTCCGGCTATTACGACGCTTATCTGGCTCTGGGCGTGGAAAACTATCTTTTGGGAACTAAGCTGGCACCGGTGCGGTGGATATTAAGGGCCGGAGGTGCCAACACGAATCGGGACCAAGGATTACGGGAACTTGAACTGACGGCGGACAGTGGTCATTTTCTCAAGCCGTTCGCGAAATTGTTGCTCGCCGTGGCAGCCTTGCGGAGGCACGATGACCACAACGCGAAGCTCCTCTTGACCGACTTGCACTGCGAGTTTCCTCACAATCTCCTCTACGAGCGCGAACTCGCTCGCCTTGAAACGCAACGAGGGGACTGAATGTCACAAAGACCGTTCTTGCTTTCGTCCCGAACACCAAGCCAAGCCTTTGCTATCTAACGAATCGAGCTAGACGGCCAACCGAACGTTCTCATGCTTTCGCCAGTAATGTGTTCTCCTCCCACGGAAAATCAAATCAGCGTCGAATCAACCTAAGAAATCTTCCTGGCGTGACTTCTGCGACATTAGGTCAGAAAATGACTCGAAAAGAATTGGAGCGACATTGTCCATTCCCTTAAATGGGGATCGAGTTTCAATACGCCCGCGCCGCGCTTCTGTGGAGTGGACTTCAAGGACGACTCGCCGGCAGACAATTCTTCAGCTGTTAACTCAGACGCTTGGGGCGGCCACGCGAACAGGCACCTGGCTCCTTCGCTTGAAAAACCAATCTCCCAATCGCCAGAGAAGAAGTATTGCGACGAGCGCTGCGTAAAAGAGCGGCTTGCGCACATCGGACTTGACCAGCCAGTAGTAGTGAATCACGCCGCACACAGCAGCCACATAGATGGAACGATGGAGCATTTGCCAGCGCTTGCCGCCGAGACGGCGAATCCAGCCGGCCGTGGAAGTAATCGCAAGAGGAATCAGGAGCACAAACGCAGTGAAACCCACGGTGATGTAGCGGTGCTTTGCGACGTCTTTCCACATGCCGGCGAGGTTGAAGGACTGGTCGGGCCCGAGATACGTTAGAAAGTGGAGGGAGACGTAGAAAAAAGCGAAGAGGCCGAGCATGCGGCGAAAACGGATGAGATCGGGGAGCTTGAAGAGCTTGCGGAACGCCGTGATGCAGAGAGTGAACACGATGAAACGGATGGTCCAATCGCCGCTGCCGTGCTGAAGAGTCTCGACGGGATTGATGCCGAGGTTACCGGTGATGAATCGCCAGAGGAGATCAGCGAACGGAATCAGGCAGATCAGAAAGACAGCGACTTTGGTCCATTTGCTGATGAGAAGTGCGCGCACGCGGAATGTCCACCTTAATGGTATTTCTTCAGATCCATTCCGTTGTACATGCTGGCGACTTGGTCGCCGTAGCCGTTGAAGATCACCGTGGGCCGCGTGAAGAATTCGCCGAGACGGCGTTCCCTGGCCTGGCTCCAGCGGGGATGGTCGACATTGGGATTGACGTTGGAGTAGAAGCCGTCTTCCTCAGAAGAGTAGCGATTCCAGGTGGTGGGAGGTTCTTTTTCCTGGAAGCGGATTTTTACCAGCGACTTGATGCTCTTATAGCCGTATTTCCAAGGAACGATCATGCGAACCGGCGCGCCGTCCTGAGGAGGAAGAGTCTCGCCGTACATGCCGACGCAAAGAAGGGCGAGCGGATTCATGGCTTCATCGAGGCGCAGACCTTCGAGATAGGGAAAATCGATGCCGCCATACTTTGCCTCGGGCATTTGGCGCGGATCATAGAAAGATTCGAAGGCGACGTAGCGGGCCTTTGGCGTGGGCTCGACGAGCTTTGCGAGGACGCTGAAAGAGAAACCGATCCAAGGCACAACGATGGACCAGCGCTCCACACAGCGATGGCGGTAGATGCGCTCTTCAAGCGGGGCGAGCTTCAGGATTTCGTCCATGGTGAATTTGCGAGGTTTGGCCACTTCGCCTTCGACGGAGGCGGTCCAGGGAGAAGTCTTGAAATTTTGGGAATTCTTGGCGGGATCGCCCTTGTCGGTGCCGAATTCGTAGAAGTTGTTGTAATGGGTCACGTCGTTGAACGTGCTTTCCTTTTCGGTCGTGCTGAAGGGGCTCTTCACGAGGCCGGTGAGCTTCGTTGCCGCAAACACCGGTTGAGAAGGCAGTGCCAGCTTGAGTATGCCTTTGCCGGCCGCGGCAGCGGCGCCGACGATGCCCACAGCCTGCAAGAATTTCCGGCGGTCCAAATAGACGGACTTGCGTGTAATGTCAGCGTAGGTCAAATCTGGCGCTTTGCGAATCAACATCTCTTTCCTCTCGATCCTCCGTGCCGTTTAGGCTTTGCGATCAATCTACTTACATTCGAGCGAAATGGTCTGCTTGGACTAACAAACCCTCAGGTAGGGTTGCTCCGAGCGGGCAATCCTGCAGCGGGCACGTGCCTTCGAACCAACTCCTCCAGTTCGCTGAGATGGGAGTACGGCGCCAGTACGCAGTTTGCGTGCGTGTTCCCGGTGATCAGGAGAGAAATCCTGTGCGCAGCGTCGCGCTCAAAAAAAAGGATGGTCTTCTTGGCGGTCGCTCCAAGGAGATAGCCAGTCTCAAAAC
>DATFVD010000648.1:0-2551 GCA_035260505.1 Terriglobales bacterium | reverse complement strand
CGCGATCGGCTTATACAAATGCTGGCTCATGACCTGGCCAACCGAACCGGAGAATGGCGGTTTGCCCACGATCAGGTAATAGAGGGTGGCGCCCAGTGAGTAGATGTCCGAACGCACGTCCAGATCGGTTTCTTCAACCTGTTCAGGACTGGCGAAATGGGGAGTACCAACAAAGCCTTCTATCGTGAGCGAACCTTCTTCAGCTCCTCCTTTTGCGCTCTTAGCTAGTCCGAAATCGATTACTTTAACCACCGATTCGCCTTCCTGATCGACTAGCATCAAATTGGAAGGTTTCAGGTCGCGATGCACTAATCCTTGTCTTTCTGCAGCAGCCAACGCCCGCGCCACCTGAATTGCGATGTGCAGCGCCTCCATGGGTTCCAAGCGCCCTTTCCCCTTCACGTAAGCCTCGGCGGTTTCCCCGTCGATGAACTCCATGACATAGAAATAGTTGTCTTGATCGGTGCTGAGATTGAAGACAGTGGCGACGTTCGGGTGCCGGAGCGCTGCCGCCGCGCGCGCTTCGCGCAGAAACCTTTGCCTGGCGATATCGTTTCCGAGATAGGTGGAGTTAATGATCTTCAGGGCGACTGCGCAATGCAGGTTGGTGTCGTAAGCCTTGTAGGTGATCCCCATGGCTCCACGGCCCAACTCCCAAAGGCTGCCGTCCTCGCGCCGAAGTACTTCGTACTGTTGGTAACGTTCGGCGTCCGGCATGATAAAGCGCCCCCAAAATGCACTTTAAGCGCGGGAAATGCAATCTAGTGCCGAGGCGAAACGTCAGCAGTTATCGGTGATTTGGGCTTTCATCGCGTCGACACGCGTTTGCGACATTCGAGCGCCAGGCGGTGGAGGCGCTCGGCCCCGGCAGAATCTCCTTCCGCTTGCAGCATCTGCGCCAGGTTGAGCATCGACGTCAGTGTGTTCGGGTGTTCCTTACCCAGCAGCCGAGTCATGGCCTCGAGCACCTGCTCCTGGAGCTTGCGTGCGCCGGCCAGATCTCCTTGGGCGTACAACGTCTGTGCCAGGTTGTTCATCGACGTCAGTGTGTTCGGGTGCTCCTTACCCAGCAGCCGGGCCCTGGCCTCGAGCACCTGCTCCTGGAGCTTGCGTGCACCGGCCAGATCTCCTTGGGCGTACAGCGTCTGGGCCAGGTTGTTCATCGACGTCAGTGTGTCCGGGTGCTCCTTACCCTGCAGCCGAGCCATGGCCTCGACCACCGGCTCTTGGAGTTCGTATGCCCTGGCCAGATCCCCTTGTGCGTACAGCGTCTGGGCTAGGTTGTTCATCGCCGAAAGAGTTTCCGGGTGGTCGGACCCAAGCACGCGCTCAGTGCTTTGAAGGATCTCACGTTCCACTTCTTCCGCTTCTCCATACCGGCCTTGGGCATGGAGCATCGCGGCAAGACCAGACAAGGTGTCTAGCGACCGCTCACCCTCTGGCTGATGGCGCTTCCACAGATCAGCCAGCTTGTGCCACCAATCGATTCGCGCACTGACGAAAGCCGTGAAATCAAAGGGCTCTTCCAGTACGAGGAAGAACGCATCCAAAGACGGAAAGTCTAATAAACGGTCATGATGCCGGTCGAACGCTATCGTCATCCCTTTCTGGTATGCCCTGAGATGCCGCGGAGAACACTCGGCGAGTTTCGAAAACTCGGCGTTTTTTTTGAAATAGTCCAGGATTGCATCAATACGCTCGCGAGCCACGGGCCGATCCTCTGCCTTTGCTGACTGGTTTTTAATGAGGGCGAGTTCCATCAGTCGATGGAACCGAAAAGTTCCGGGAAGATCGCGAATTTCCTCCACGTAAGAGTGATCCTCTCCGGTGAGGGCCGCGAAATGGAAGCCGGCTGGAATCAAGCGTATCTCAACCAGATGATCGAAAAGCGCTGCGTCGAAGCTGCCAGCTAGTGCCAGGCAACGAAAGGTTTCGAACACCCCTCGCTGCCCTGTTTGTAGATAGCGAAGAAAGCGGATTTGCAGTTCAGCCGGCGTTCGGCCTAAGTCAGCGGGTTGAAAGCGGACTCCCTGCTCATAGACAATGCCATAGGCGAGGTCGAGGTAATAAGGGTGGAATGACGACTGTTTGTCCTGGCTACGCTGCTCGCGAGTGACCGCAAGGATCGCGTCCGCATGTTTTCGCAAATTGCCGGCTGTCGTCAGGTCTCCGTGTTCTTTATGATAAGTCGCTGCCGATTCTAGAAATCTCAGCGCGTCTTCTTTTCCGAGTCCGCCAACGCGATGTTCACTGATTCGCGCCTGCCATTCCTTGTCGTAAAGCTCATCCCAGCGGTTCTTATTTCGCCCGAGCAACACGAAACCCAAGCGTCTGGAGAACGCCCCGTCGGGATCCGTCAGCATCCCGCACCAGTCGGCCAAATATTTCTGGATGTCCTCGGCGAGAGTGGTTGATTGAATGCGTTCAAAACCATCGATCGCGACGCAAAGCGCGTCATTGGGATGGTCCTCCAGCCATTGCTCCACATCCGCGGCTAACACGGGCGCCAACTCCGCCTCCATGTCCTTCTCGGTCATGGACTCAGGGTTTA
>DATFVD010000647.1:0-15451 GCA_035260505.1 Terriglobales bacterium | reverse complement strand
TGTGAATTTACGTAGGCGACAACGTCGCCGGTGCAGTCGCTTAGACGGATAGCTCCTCTTCAGGCCGGTCATTTGGCACCGGCCTCTGATTGTCGGCGTGTCTTACGACGGCTGGCAACACTCTTTTTTCCCATCTCGCTGGCCGCTTCCGGGGTAAGTTGAAGCTTACGTCTTTCACGCATGGCACGAGCAAGATCGGAAGAACTTAACGCATTCAAGACCGAATCGACTTCGATCGGTTTACCACAATGGGGACACGCAAAGCTGCGCGGCTGGAGAGTCACGGTCGTTGGGCGATGCAGCGGCCCAGGCTAGCCACGCTAACACTTGGGTTGTTGATGTTGGCACTATGGGCGGGCTTGTGTTGGGACTGGTCGGCGGGGTCCAAGGGGGGCAAACCTTTGGGACGGTTTTTTGCACGAACGCATCTCCCGGTGTCCCGGGGGATAACTCGGTGGAGATGGGTGGTGACGCTCCGCCGGACGAAGGATATAATGCAGGTTTTGACGCGGGATGGGGCGCGGCGATGGGTAGCGGAGGAGGCGCTCAGGGGGCCGGTGCACAATTTTCCAACGGATTTGCCGACGGTTACGGGGCTGCTAGTTCGACGCTGACAACAACCACCGTCACAAATCCCGACGGCAGCACAAGCACGACCACGTCCGATGGCACGACCACCACAACTAACAAGGATGGCACAACGACCATTTCCACGCTCGACGGCACAACCTCAGTGGTCTCGCCAGACGGATCAGTCACTACCACTACGCTCGACGGTACAACCTCAACGAATAAGCCTGACGGGACTATAACGACTACAACCCCTGACGGTGCATCCTCAACTATTAGGCCCGACGGCTCTTCCTCGGTTACGACTGCTGACGGCACGACAACGGATACCGCTGCGGACGGAACAATCACAGAGACCCAGGGAGAACCGGACCCCAATCCACCGAGTAACGACTTCCCGAACCCTGACGACGGCGGTGGCGGCCCCGTTGGACCAAGCGGACCGGTATCAGTTAACGCATTTCCGATCGGTGGTGGGCTGTCGGATCTTGTCACCTCACTCGCGGTTGGCAATTCGTACACATTCTTCGTCGCGGCGATGCCGCAATTGGCTGTTGGGGGTGGATTGTCCGCCGCAGGGATTCTAGCCGGAGCTGCTCGCTGATAGGGACAAACACAGCATGGAGATGCGGATAGAGGATCGCATGGAAGCCTCAGCCGCTCGAACTCGCCATAAAACAGAGAGCATCCACAGGGAATACCCTATGCATAGGTGCCGCGAGGGGTGAGATCCAGATTTGCAAATCACCGTCCCGGTATCCTTGCTGGTGCACTGCATCGACCTTGTTCGAGATCATTTGAGCGAGATTGGCGATCGGATCGACGGCGACGACCTGGCGAAATAAGCCAGATGGACAGAATTCTTGTGACGCATAGCCCGAGCAAGGATGATGGGGATGAATTCTCTCATGAATAGCAAGCATGGCTTCCGCAAGAGGGCATGACCGCTCTTCTAGAGATTTTCTGCTTGTGCTTGATGTATTGCGCTTAAGGCACAAGGGTCAGTTCGCGATCGGACTCGTCGAGAACGGTCCATCCGATCGGGCACGGTAAGTCAATGTTGCCCTGAGAAATTGTACACGGAACGGCTTGCGAGGCTGCCGGTTGGCCATGTGCCGGAGATCCAAGGATTAGCCAGACCGACCAGAACGCAATGAGCCGTATCATTTTCACGATATTAACACGAAGGCACTGTTTGGGACACTTCGACGACTTGGCTCGCGATATGTCGCAAAGGGTAGAGCCTATTGGGCTGGCGTTCGACGATGAGCCCTGTGCGCTATTCGACGGAGTGGTTGCGTGGTGATCGGTAGGGTTACAACCGTTTCGGTACCTGCGCGCGGCTCGTTGAGCAGCATGGGGCTGAGATCGTGTTTGTCAGGCCCATGCCTTTCACAAGCTAGCCGCTAAGGGCTCTGGGGGCCCGGCGGAGAATTACGGCGACGACCGGATGGCCTTCGCAGGCGCGGACGCACACGGTGATGACGAACCGCTCCACCCAGGCGCCGTAGATCAGTTGCTCGATTTCGTGCTCGAAGGCGCGAAAGGAGTGTTCCTCGCCCTTTTCGGTGCGCAGGTCGAAGCCCTCGAAGTCGCCAAACCGGTCGAAGAACAAGTTGGTGACCTTACCGGTGTAGCAATGCTCGGAGGGCTCGGGCTTGTGGACGTGAGCCGGCGGCTGGTAGCCATTGGGCGACGGCGGGATCTTGTTCGGATCGCCGCCCATGCCGATGATCCTCTGCTTCAGCACGCCGATATAGCGGAGCAGCACCGGATACCAGCGGTTGCCGGGGCCGATGATCGTGAGGCGCCATTCGAGGATTGAGAGGAGGTTCTCATCGGCGGGAAGGATCATGCTTTCCTTCTGGACCGGCACCTTCATGTGGAACGTACCGGTGATGTAGCGCCACTCCAGCGGCTGCGGGAGCTCGGCTGCCTGCACGACGTGCGCCTTGATTTGCGGCGGCTGGTAGACCGGTTGCTGCTTGGTGGAGATGCGGCGGACGGTGATGTCGAACTCGTTGCCCACGTGAATGGAGGCGGGGAGGTCGAGCGTGAAGAGTCCGGCGAAACTGCCGCCTGTGCCGGTGGGGATCGGGATGTAGGTGACGCGACTCGCGACCTGGCACTGGAGAGTGTGAGGGTCGAGCGCGGTGAGTCCGTGGCCGGGGTAAAGCGTCGCGGCCAACTGAAGGACGACCGCTGCGTTGACGGCAGGCCAATAGAGACTGGCGACGCTCCCCGCGGGCACCGCACCCCAATCGATCATGATTTCGTCAGGATAGCTGAGCAGGCTGGGGGCGCCCTTGGTCTTCATGGGCACCGTGATGGGCTGGCTGGGGCGGACGTCGAGGGTTTGGGGAACGCGGTGGGTCGCCGGGAAGCCGGGGTTGCCGGAGGGCGTCACCTGCAGGTTGCGCTGGGCGAGTTTGTCCGAATTTTCGGGGTTTTCGATGACGCCGTTGGTGTTGAGGATGGGGGCGTCGGAATAGGCGATCTGCGCTACCAGGCAGTCGTGGGCGCTGGCGGCAGTCCAGGTCTGGACGTTGCTGCCGCCGACGACGTTGGACAGATCGTAGACGTTGAGGAAGCAGCCGAAGAAGGCCCAGGTGTAGCCGTGGTTATCCGGGATGATGATGGTCTGGTTGTTCGCGCCGCCGGGATTGTAGTCGGTGGGGTTGCTGCCGTAGTTGGCCGTCGCGAAGAAGGGCAGCGAGCATCCGTTGATGTTGCCGCCACCGTCGGTGCCTGGACGGGCGAAGCTGGGGTCGCTGCCGCCATCGCTCGGGTAGGTGATGTTGGGATCGGCGGTGGAGAGAACCGCGGCGCTATCGATGAAGTCGGTGTCGAAGGTCTGGGTGGTGAACAGGCGGAAGAAGACCTTGACGTTCGCGGCTTGGCCGGGAGGTCCGGACGAGCCTTTGAGGCGCACGCGGGCGATGGCGAAGTTGTAGTTGTTCGCCGAGCCGGTTTTGGGTGTAACCGTGGAGTCCCCGTTTAACGCGCCGTTCTGTTTGGGCAGCAGCGTATCGAGGGGATCGAAGCTGTTGGTGTCGGGCGGAGTGTAGCCCGGGTTGAGATAGCCGACTTGCTTATTGAGGTAGGTGATCAGGTTCGCAATGTACTGATAGGCACCGTCGTAGCTATCGGTGAGCTGGGGCGCGCCGGTTCCGGCGACCGGTGTGGGATTGACAGCGGGCGTGCCGGTGAAGACGCGGAGGTCCTGGCTCAGGTAGAAATAGCCGGTGCCGTTGCGGAGATTGGTGAAGTAGGGGTCGGCTCCGGCGAGAAGGAAGAACTCGAGCTTCGGGGTGAAGGGAAGGGTTTGGCCCTGCATCTGAATGGTGGCGTCGAGTTCGAAGGACTTCGGCGGATTGCCGGTGGTGGGGAACGCGGAGAGCGATGCGGAGGTGAAGGCGATGTCGTAGGCGAAACGGATGCGCTGGGGCAGATTCGCGTTGTCGCCGGTGTTGCCGACGTCGTAGATGGTGCCGCTGTGGGTGATGGTGAGGCCGGGGATGTTGCTGCTGTTGAACGAACCGGTCAGGTTCGGCAGGGACGCGGCGATGCCGGCGGGTGAGTAGCCTTCGAGGAACAGGTAGAAGGCATCGCTCCAGGTAAGCGTGTCGCTGACTTCGTCGTGGCCGAAGTTGTTCTTTTCCGCGACGAAGTAGAAGTTCTGGGGCGTAGGCGAATAGTTGCAGTCGGCATCGGGGGCCGGGCAATCGACACCACCGGCGGGTTTCACAACCACGGCAGTGTAGTAAGCGAAGTTGAAGCCGCCGGGAGGGGTCTGCTGATTGGTGCCCAGGTAGTTATTGGAGGCGTCGAAATAGGCGCGGTAGAAATTGTTCCCCTGGTAGCAGTTTGCGCAGCACGGGTCGCCGACTTCGGGGTTGCTGTGGTCGGCCTTGGGATCGACGATGGCTTCGGCGATTTCGTGGCTGACGACCATGGCGTATTGGTCGACCTGGTCCGCGAGCGTCAGACCCGTCGCGTAGATGCCGAAGACGGCGTAGGGGCCGTTGGCGATGTAGTGGTAGCCGCCGTTGGCGACCACGTAGCCGGCATCGTCGCCAATGCCGGACGGGCAAGGGACGGCGATGAGTGTGGTCGAGGGGTCGAGGCCGTTGGTGCTGAGGATGTCGTTCACCCAGCCTTGAAGATCGGAATCAGAGAAGGTCGCAGCGGACATGTGCGCCGTGTAGTCGATGGTGGTGGGGGAAATGACGGTCGTGGAAGGGCCGTATTCCTGATGCACCATTTCGAGGATGGGCACGATGGCGTGCTGCGCGTACTGGATCATCGTCTGCATGTCGGCGGCGGAGAAGGTGAAGGTGCCGCCGGGAGTGACGAAGGTCGGGTGGATGAAGTGGACGGTGCCACTGAACAGCGGGGCGCTCATTGCTGGTGCCCTCCGATCTTGGTCCACTTGCGGATTTTGGGCATGGGATGCCGCTTAAGGAAGTCGGAAACGGCGGGGTAGGGGGCAAGTTCGGGGGCATCGGGGGCGAGCAGATGCAGGCGGTGCAGGATCTCAACGGGAAGACCGGTGCCGAGGCCTGGTCCGCGATGGTCTTTGGCGAAGTTGGCGGGGTCGTGCTGCTGCAGGTACCGGGCGTTTTTTACGGCTCGGGTAAAGCAACGAATTTGACGGGCAGGTTGAGCCGGATGGCTCTCGTGGTGTTTTTCAGACATAGCAAGGCTCCTCCGAACGTTGACAGCGCGACCACCTGCACCGCAATACGTCAAAGTACGTACCTGCTAACTGGGCTATCCGCGTCGAGCAGCTAAACTCCAACACCTTTCGCCCGGTTTGTTATGTGGTGGGGCGGCGCTAGCAAGGAAAAGCTCCCACAGGGGTTTGAATTATGTGATGGAGGTTGGTCCGACAGTTTAAAGCGCAACCGTCCCTACCTGATTGAACGGTTTGTTCGCGGTGCGCCGGCGGATGCGAAATCCCCTGATGATTTAGGAGGAAAAGAGGACGATGGGAAGCACGGCATCGACTTTTATCCATTGCCTGATCTCGTACATGAGATTGCGCCTCACACGCATGGTACAAGCTCGCTGTATGGCGCATGGGGGCGCCGATCTGCACAAGGACAAGACGCCCGCATTTACCAGCAGGAACTGCGTGGACGTGGAAGGGAGGAATTGGCATGGGGCCGAACAATGCTTTTTGGGAGCCTTACAATACATCTGCAGAATCCCATGGAACTGCAATCTTCGGCGAAACCGACGCACCTTAGGAAGTGCATAAGACAGTCTCCACTGCCCATCCGATGATCGATAACCGGCCGCGATTCCAAGAAGTATTCTTCATCATCAAAGTCGCAGAATGAGGACTTAAAACCGGGCGTCAGTTCGCGGTACGAAGTAACCGAATCTTGACTATCCGGTGCGTCATTGCCGGGTCCCCCAGCGCAACAAGGCGCTCGGGCGCTGCAGTTCGAATTTCATTCATTCACTATCGCCATTCGATGTGCGGTCTGCCACGGCCTGTGCGGATCCGATCCAATTCCATCTGACGTTTAATCCTTTTCCAGTCCTCCCCCACTTCTTTCCAATCGACTTTAGCCTCTTGCCCTCCCACGATTGCCCCGATTAGCGCATCGGCGCGGTCCGGTGACTCAATACCGCGGGCCCTCAGGTCAGCTTTGCTTTCAAGCTTCTCGCGGCCTTTGCTATCATACAGCTTTCGGCGTGAGGTTAATTGAGCAATAAGCTTTTCATCGTTGGGGATGATGATCTGCCGGCGTTCGATGAGTTGGCCCACGGTTGACCACCATTCGGCCGATAGATTTGCGTAGATCTCGCTCCGCTTAGCCGGGCTGCCGTTGTTGAAGCGCTGCAGGTAGAATCTTTCCTCCTGCATGCGGTCCATCAGCTGGTGGCCGTAACCTTCATCGCCTCCGACCCGGTAGCTTCGCAGGTTAAGTTTGCGGAACTTGCCGACAGAGTGCATGGTGTCTTTGCTGCGCCAGGCGTCAACTATTTCGGCTCGATTGCCGTCGCAGAGGGCCAACACGGACTCGTCGCCTGGTCCGGCGAAATCGCAGAAGGCAGCCGCTCGGCCGGGAACGTGCTCAGGCGGGTTATCGAAGAGAGCCCGCACATGCTCGAGTGAGATCATCGAATCACCTTCATCGTAGAGCCACTCGGCGCCGTGCTTGATCCGAAAGATGTTGTCTTTCAAATTCTCGCGATCGGCTTCGATTGTAGCGAGCGGGACGTGAGGACATAAGGAAGAGGGGATGTTAAACACTTTCCAGAGATGCGACTTAGCGGTGCAGATTCGGTAGAACTCGCCGAAGGCTGCGCCGGTGGAGCTCATAAAGAGCCGATAAGAGGTGTGGCAGCGCTCGAGCGCATCGAGGACCTCGTCACGAATCGATTTGGCTTCGTCAACCAGGATAGCGGCTGGTGACTCGGGTTGATCGTGTAAGCCTTCGATGTTGCCTGATGTGTCGGTGGCGCGGCCGAAGAGAAAGCCGCCATGAGGATTTCGGACTTCAGTTTCCAGCCAGGTCCAGCCGGCGAATGCGGGCCGAGAGCGGAAGCGAAGAACTGGTTGCGGACTTGCTGGGCCGTTGCGCTCAGATACATCAGACGGGCCCGCGGGAAGCTGTAGAGGGTCCAGAGCGCTGCGACGCCAGGCCGAGGTCGATAATTTTGGCCGTTACACCGCGTTCTTCCTTCAACCTCACCATGATGTTTGTTGGCTTAATATCTCGGTGGACAAGGTTCTGTTCGTGAACTGCGGCCAATCCGGCAGCCACCTGCGTTGCAATTTCCAGCGCCAATTTTGTGTCCAGTCGGCCTGAGCGTTTGATGAGTTTTTCAAGGGTTTCTCCCTCTACGAACTCCATCGCGTAGAAGTAATTCTGACCGGTTCTGCCTAGGTGGAAAACCGAGGCAACATTCGGGTGACGAACGCTCGCCGCAGCGCGGGCTTCGCGTAAAAAACGCAGACGCACCGATTCGTCAGCGAGATACCGCTCGCTAATGACTTTCAGCGTTACCGGGCAGTGGAGATCGACATCGAGCGCTTTGTAAGTCACTCCCATGGCGCCGCGACCGAGCTCGACCGGTTTCCCGTCTTCACCCATCACCAGCTCATAGTGCTCAAATCGTTGCACCGCCTGTTCCAATGTCGGCAGCTTGATCGTATCCTCGGAAGCAGAAGACTCGCCGGACTCAGCCCCGCCTGCAAGACCCTGGCGAAGCATGCATACCGGACAGAGTTCCATCGCTCCCGAAAGCTCGTTGCCACAGCTCGGGCAGGTGCGTTGCGGCTCCGTGCTCATGGCCCTAACCGCCCTTCAGCGGCAGCCTGAGCCGAAAAGCAACACCACGCTCCACCGGGTGGTGCGAAGGCGGCCAGCACAGCACCTGGCATACTGTTGTCCCGTTCCACAAGCAATTGCGTGTTCCTTTAGACTAGTCCACCAAAGCAGGTTTCGGAAAAAAATTTCCAAGCGATCGCGAAGGTCCTGAAACTCGGAAGGACTCAATCCCTTTGTAAACGGGTGATGACTACGAACTCCACCTGGACGGCCCTGGGAAACCCGGCTTTCAGAAGACTCTGGATTGCAACGGTGATCTCCGGAACCTGCGAGGCGGCCCACAATAGCGCAGCGACCTGGATGATGAACGTAGTCACGGGGTCGCCGTTCTTGATTTCGCTCATGGCGACTGCGGCATCGCTCCCTTTCTTTTTGTTCACCCTGCCTGCCGGCGTCCTGGCCGATAAGGTGAACCGTCAGAAGTTCGTGTGTTGGATCAATCTTTGGTTGGCAGCTACGGCCGCCGGACTAGCGGCGCTTGGTTGGCTGCAGCTGCTCAATCCTTGCACCATACTAGCCAGCATGTTTCTAGTTGGAGTTGGTTTCGCTTTCAACGCGCCGGCCTGGATCTCGATTGTTCCCCAGGTCGTCTCAGACAGAGAACTCCCGTCGGCAGCGACCTTAAGCGGTTTGCAACTCAATATCTCCGGAATTATCGGTCCGGTGTTAGGTGGTTTGTTAGTCCCGCTGGCCGGAGCGCATTTCGTTTTTGCTGTCAATGCCGCTTGTTTTCTCCTGGTTGTGCTGGCAATCCGGCAGTGGAAACAACCAATTGTACCGACAAAGCTTGCATCGGAGAGCTTTTTCAAATCGTTCGGGACGATTACCCGTTACGTGCGTTACGTGCCGAGGCTCCATGTCATCTTAGCCCGAAATTTCCTGTTTGCTCTTTTTATCTCAGTCATTCCGGCATTGATGCCGGTAGTGGGCTTGCAAGTGTTGCACCTGGGTTCGTCCCAGCTTGGTCTTTTGTTCACCAGTATGGGCGCCGGCTCGGTGTTCGGAGCGGTGTTCGTCATTTCTTGGCTCAGGGCTCGGTTCTCGCCCGATTCAGTCACCCTCTCCGCCAATTTGGTAATCGTCCTGGCTTATGTGTTGATGGCATTTGTTCGCCAGGCAGAGCTGTTCTTCGTTGTGGCGGCGCTGGCCGGTGCGGGATGGACACTATCTGCTTCGGAACTCTGGGTGGCAGCGCAACGCTCGATGCCAAGCTGGGCGCAAGGTCGCATGAACGCCACAGTTATCATGATCTCGCAAGGAGCCATGGTGTTTGGGGGAGTGATCTGGAGTTCCGCTGCGGCAGTAGCCGGATCCATTTACACCTTGCTGGGAGCGGCAGTTCTATTCCTCACGAGCCTCCTTCTGGCCCGTCGGCTTTCGATCAACGTGGGCGCAGAACTCGAAGACAAGGTCTCAGGCTTTCTCTCCAGAAGTATCGAGTCTGGAGAGGGGACACCAATAGCGCTCCCAAGAAAATTGTTCGCAGGCTGAAATGATTCGGAGAAAGACTATGAAGAACCAACATGAAGAAAATGGAGTACTGAGAAAGTCCGCTGATTCTCATTGTACCCGCTTCCAACTTCGTGGCGGTCCTGAGTCTCGATTGGCTCGATGGCACCAGCCGGCAGCTAGTTCCGCGTAAACGGGTTTGTGTTCCATCGCACCTCACCGGAACGAAATATGCCGCCTGGGGAATATGGCGTAAGAATCAAACGCCAGATGCAGCGCGGCATCGGCAGCAACGCCATATTTCCCAGGCGGCACATTGAGTGGCGACGGTGAGTTACCTCACCAGCCTGCTATCAGTGAGGCTCTAGGCAGCAATTAAGGACCAGTTACCTTTGGAAAATCCACACGCATTCCACCGCCGAGGACCTCGTGGATTCTTCCCGTCATTACGGCAGTCTTCGCTACAATGGCCAAATCATCCGTGGCGGCGCTTTCGGTCGAGGGAACTCCCACGACCGCTGAAACCCAACTACTCGATTTAGCAAAAGTGCGATTAGGTAATGATATCTGGCCCAGTGAAGGCATTCTTTTCCGAGCCACCAGTATTCTCCAGGTGCAGGATGGAGACTATTGGCTCGCTATCGAGCCAGTCGGAGGAGAGCAACAAATTTTGGCGGACGCGGAGAAGGCGCATCTGGCTCTCTTAGAAGGTGCGTTCAAATCTTTCCGGTCGGCTCGGGAGCTGCCCCCGAGGCCAGTGCCTTGCTTGACAGATTAACTTTGGAGGAACTCCCGATGACTCGATTGCTTCGCACCATGACTCTCCTCATGCTGGCCCTCGGCATCCAGTTCGTCAGCGCAGCGACAGGAAGCGCGGGAAGCGGGGACTTCGCCGGCCTGGTCGATATCGGCGGTGGCCGCAAGATGTACCTGGAGTGTCGCGGCACGGGATCCCCTACCGTCGTGTTGGTGGCTGGCCTGAAGGCCTCCGCCGAGGATTGGAACATCGCCGAGAAACCAGTGCCGACGGTCTTCGCCGAGGTCGCCAAGTTCACTCGGGTCTGTGCCTACGACCGTCCCGGAACGCCGGTCGGGGAGAAGCCGAGCCGCAGTGACCCGGTGCGGCAACCGACCACGGCAGAGGACGCGGTCGCGGACTTGCATGCCCTGCTGAGTGCTGCCAATGAGGCGGGTCCTTACGTGCTTGTCGGGCATTCCTATGGCGGCCTGATCGTTAGGCTGTATGCGAGTATCTACCCCCAAGATGTGTCCGGTCTCGTACTCGTCGACGCCCTCTCCGAGGGGCTTCAGGATGCGGAGACGCCTGAGCAGTGGGCGATGCAGCGAATCCTGATGGAAGGCGACATACGGGAGAGCCTGGCCTTGTACCCAGACCTGGAAAGGAACGACCCGGACCGCAGCTTCGACCAGGTCCGCGCCGCCCAGCCACTGCGTCCGCTCCGCTTGATAGTTCTGTCTGCGGACCGGCCCTGGGGGCCACAGATTCCGTCGCTGATTGCTGCGGGCAAGCTGCCAACTGACGTTCCGGCGGACTTTGGCTACGTCACCGACAACGCGCAGAAACAGGCACAGGAGCAGCTCGCCAAGCTCGTGCCGAACGCGAAGCACGTCACGAACACAAATAGCGGCCACGAGGTACATAAGGAGCAGCCTCAACTCGTGATCGACTCGATCCGCGAGGTCGTCGACGCGGTGCGTGACCCGGCTTTGTGGCCGTAACGATGCAGGCTGCGAGTGAGGAACGCGGCCCGGCGCGGGTTCAACGTCTCTTGCCCAGAGTGGCTTAGTTAAATAAAGAACTTGGGCTGATTCCAGAACTGAAGCGCCTAGCATTGAAAAAAAGCGCCAGCAGAGGTTCCGCACGAAGCAAAAGAAGCTCAACTCGAGGTGGTGTGCGATGTTGGAGGCAGACCGCTGTTTCTAAACGCTCGGCGGTTCATCAGGATTTGCCGTTGGATTGAGCAAGGTGAAAGCGCGAGCGAGGCATGTCGGCTAGAACTAGTCACCTATCAAGGCTTCCGGCAGCACGTGAAGCGCAACCCAAAGTATCAGCGGCGGCTCAAGGAGGCGGAGGAAACACGGGAAGAATTTTTGCGCGAATACCACATTGCAAACATTCGGAAACACGCTCCGCGGAACGTGCTGGCGTCTTTGTGGTGGCTCGAGCGCAGGTTTCCCAATCAATTCGCGTTGCGCAACGTGAACCGCTCCGAAGGCTCAACCGATCGACCGGTTGGGAATGAGGTCGACGAAGAGCAGCTCCGCCGGTACGCGGCCCTGATGGAGGATTTTCGCAAAGAGAACCAGGCGAAAGCTCATGAGCAAACTTCCGCCCTTCCGAGCTCGGAAGTCGATCGACACAACGCAACCGGCCGGCCGTCTCATGATGAACATGCTTGGCAGCTTCAACCAGTTTGAGCGCGAGATAATCAAGGAGCGGACGAAGCTCGGCCTGGCGCGTGCCAGAGCTAACGGGCGCATCGGTGGCGGGCGTTACAAGCTTTCGAAGACTCAGCAAGACGAAGCGATCAAGATGATACGGCTTGGTGAGAAGAGTCAGGCCGAGATTGCCGAGCTCTTCAACGTCGATCGCTCGACTATTTCCCGGATGATGAAAGAGATTCGGGAGAAAGAATTACTGAAAGCGGCGCGTTGAACGCGCCTGCGCACGCGGGCATTAGATGCCGAGTGAGAAAGGAACGCCGAATAAAACGGGAATCACACAAACGCCGCCGGCGACGACAGATTATTTCGCGTACGGGACTTTACCTTCGCAGTCACGTTCCGGTACGATCCGGTCCCCGATGACAGCATCGCTGAACTAAGGGAATACAAACGCCAAGAGGGTCTTCGCCCTCTTGGGCACGTTCGTTGCTTTGGTTAATGCTAGTCCTCGTCGGATTCGCGTCAAGCCGCATCGGCATCCGATGCCAAATCCGTTAACAGCTGCATGAACTCTGGAGTCTGCCCGATGAAAAGTCCGTCGTCGGTCAAAGCCTTGAGTGCGCCCATCGCGGCTCCCTTGGTCTCGGTCGGACGAACGATCGAACAGATCGGGAAATTTTGGTTAAGAAACGGGCACGGCTCCGGCATGATCAGGTTGTTTCTCAAAGTCGCTGGCGTGGAATCTAGTGTGAGATCTACAAACGTCACCGTTGAGTTGTTTATCGGGTCCATGATATCCATCAGGGGAGTCGCATTGCCTGCCTTATCCTGCCAAGTCTGAAAGTGCATCGCCTCGGTTGGGCCGATACTGAGCACGACTCGCAAAACTTCCGGATGCTTGACCCTCTGAGCAAGGGAAGGATATAGGCTGGTGCCGCCAATCTCGATAAAGGCAAAGTGGAACCCTGCCGTGAAGGCGATCGCCTTGATAAGGTCGGCATTGTTGGCGTCAGCATCAGTTCTGGGAATTGCCGTATGCTGCCCAACATTCAAACTCGGGACTGCTCGGAATGTATCATCGAATGAGTCACCGAGATCGGGGTTCCTGTTGTCGGACCGGTACCGGCCCCAAAAACTGGTGTCCACGGTGAGTTTGGTAAGGTTGGTGAGTCGTCCCTTTTTGGTCGACCCTGTTGCCACACTACCTTGCAATGTGCGGAAATGAGGGCCAACAAGGAGATCGATGTCCGATGTGTTGGCGCCTTTAGATTTTAAGTAAGCAAGCAGGAAGTTTGCGTGGCTGAACTCATCGTCGGTATTGTCCAGAATATATTGGGGCATGTCACCATCCAGAATCTGGAGGGCAGTCGCATAGTTCATGTTCCCCCCGGTGGGAGTTACCTTCTTGCCAGTTGCTGGATTAGTCGATGCGAAACCGCTATTGATCGTCCCCGTAAATGAACTGAGTTCCCAGTATTGTTCCCAGAGATCACTTTCGAGGATTTCAGCGGCGGCCAGGAACCGCAGAATTGATGCATCGCCTTTCCCTATTTTCCCGCCAAAATCGTCATTCGTCGCTTTCGCTTTGGTGGCCAATAATGCGGTAGCGGGAACCAATAATGCACCGGTTGCACCGAGACCCTTGAGAAAGGAACGCCTTCCCACGACGGGCCGGTTCGCCTGCCCTGAATTTGGGTTACCTCCTGAGAGGGACTGTGATTGGGATGTCACGGCATTTTTGGAAATGAATTTTTTCATATTCTTCCTTCGTTTAATCGCTTGACGTCAGTGATCAGGTTATCAGCGGATTACGCATTTGCACCTGGAATGATTACGTGATCGAGTTGCACGCTTGGCGGCACACAGAGAACTGTACGTTTGCAACGTTCATCTACGAAAGGGCCCCGGAAAGGCTATTGAGGCATATTACGGGCACCGATGAGAACGAAGTGATTCGTCGAGCATTGGTCTGCTGCGAGAAAGAACTAGCCGCTTAGTTGTGGTTCCAACCTGGCGACAAAGAGCTTATCGATTTCGGTGTTGCGAACGCATAAAGGCATTGACTGATGCCTTTCGCGGCCGGCTGGATGCCGATCAATCTTTGAAGGCTCAGTTCCTGTACTTTTATGCGTCAATGTCCGCAACAGGGACTTCTCCCCTACCGTTGTCGCTTCTGTAACGGTTTTCATGTTGGTTATCCGCCGAATAACCTATGGAAAGAGAAATCATAAAATTGGTGCGTCGCCTCAATCCGAAAGATTATCACGATGGCTATTTGGCCGGTCTACAGGCCGCTCAAGCCACCCTGGCCGGTAGCGCTGATTTGCCGACCGCCCAAGTCGGCCTGACCCAAACCATTCAACAGTTCGAGCATATTCGACAAGGGCTTAAAGCAGAAAAGTAGATCCCCCCTGAGGGGAGATCTACTTCGAGACATGTTCTATTTCCGTGAGCAACGAGGCAGTCTGGAGGAATCCCTGCGCACCTTAGTGACGCTTAAGGATTGGCCGGAACTGGTCGCCCATATCCGCCGGTTGTTCTCCCTCTTTCCGGTGGCAGAAGAGGAGATCAGTGTCGAGCCCTACGGTTACGATGCTCGCATCGGCTGGCAGACTTACATCGTGACGATTCGCGGCCAAGGCGTAGCCGGATTTTGCACGGAGATTAACTCAAAGCCCGCCGCTGAAACTCAAATGCCGCCTCCTCGAGAAATCGCGGGAAATGGCTCTGGAGCAAGCTGAGCACTTCTTCAGCGATACCGGGACCGCCACCATTGACATTGATGACAGGCGCAAAGAATGCGCTTCAGTTAAAGCTTCAGGCGTTTATTGCGGAGGAACTGCAGGAATGGGCCAGAATGTTCCCCCAAGAATTCTGGTTTGAACTCGCAAGATTGGAGGGAATTCACTACTCACCTCGATCAAGGCCACTGAGGTGGGGCAAATATATTATGGCATTCGTCTACGACGCCATCGACAAAGATGTTGGGAAAGAACTCCGAAAGAAGAATCCCCACCCTAAACACGGCAGAAATCATCATCAATGGCTGAAGGAGTTTGGAAAAGAAAAGCTCATAGGACAGATTCAAAGTGTCATCACAATCATGAAGCTTTGCGATAACATGGAGGATTTTCGCTCGAAATTTACCCGTGTCTTCAAAAAGTCTCCGGTTCAGATCTCTTTCGACGACATTAACTGGAGGGGCACGAATTGAGCTGACTCACCAGCGCCACTCAATGTGCCGCCTGGGAAATATCGCGTTGCTGCCGATGCCGAGCTGCATCTGGCGTTTGATTCGTTTCTGATCCTCCAGCAGTTCTTTCCAATCGATTTGCGATTCCCGGCCGAGCACGATTGCTCCGATGAGCGCATCGGCGCGGTCCGGTGACTCGACACCGCGGGCTCTCAGGTCAGCTTTGCTCTCAAGTTTCTCGCGGCCTCGTGAATCATACAGTTTCCGGCGCGACGTCAGCTGAGCGATAAGCTTTTCATCATTGGGAATGATGACCTGCCGGCGTTCAATGAGCTGGCCGACGGTTGACCACCATTCGGCGCTCAAGTTCACGTAGATGTCGCTGCGCTTGGAGGGTGAGCCGTTGTTGAACCGGTGCAGATAGAAGCCTTCCTCCTGCATGCAGTCCATCAGCTGGTGACCGTAACCTTCATCGCCTCCGACC
>DATFVD010000646.1:0-4956 GCA_035260505.1 Terriglobales bacterium | reverse complement strand
CGCCAAGTCGACCGCGAAGATGCTCAAACCCGTTCTCAGCGCTGTCTTTGAGCTAAGACCTTATTCCGGAATCTTCTTGCCTATACGTGTGGCAACTAAGCGAAAAGCCTACCAGAACATGAACAAGAGTTGTGCACGTCTTCTGTCGCCGCAAAACACAGTCTGATCCCAAAGTTCGATTGACCTCAGAATAGAGTTGTGATTAACTCCTCTGAACCGGGGCGGGCTCAACGCTGTAGTTTTGGAATACGTGGCAAAAAATTCCGGGGCGTGAGACCGAGGTCAAGTCATGAAGTCCGGCAGGTATGTACTCCTTGCAGTATCCCTTCTAGCTTTAACCCTGAGTGCCAGTGCGCGGGAGATGGTCCTGCCCGCCGGTACCCTTCTCAAGTGCACGCTGAACGAACCAAACCTTTCCTCCGCCACGATTGCGGTCGGCGATCCCGTGCTCTGTCATCTGCACTCGGTGACGGAATTCGGCCAACAGGCATTTCCGCGCGGCAGCTACCTCGTCGGACATCTCGAATCGGCCGAAGACCCCGGACATTTCTGGGGCAAGGGCAGTATGAAGCTGATGTTTGATCGTATCGGCATGCCCAACGGCGACATGCCGCTGGACGCCAAAGTGATCTCGACCCGTGGCTACAAGGTCAACAAAGACGGCGACATCCGCGGAAAAGGGCACGCCAAGCGCGATATCGTCGAATGGATGCTGCCGCCGCTCTGGCCGTGGAAGATTATCATGCTGCCGGCGCGTGGGCCGCGCCCCACGCTCAAGGGCGAAAGCCAGCTCACGCTGCGCTTGATGGATGATGTGCAAATCCCGCAGGTCGCGGCGACCAACGGGCCGGATTGGCATTTCTTCGGACGTCCCGAACCGACAGGCGACTCGTATTATCGCGGTTCCGCTTACTATGGGTCCGCGAATACAAATGCTGTGCCTCAGTTGGCAATGCGCGAAGTAAGACCTACAGCCAGCGAACAGCCGATGGCTGAGGAGATTCCACAGGTCACCTACGCCAGCTACGTCGCCAAGGGCGGAGCAGTGCGTGGCGCAACCGCGCCGGGCGTGCCCGTGTTTGTGCTGAAAACAGGTATGGTTCTGGCGGTGGGCAATTACACCTATCAGGACGGCCGCATCAGTTACGAACTGGCCAGTGGCGGGAACGGCGTGATCAGCACGGATGAAGTGGACTGGAGCACCACCACTCGCGTGAACAGCCAACGCGGCGTACGCGTAACGTTGCGCGCTGGACACCCGAGCGCGAGTGTGACGGGGTTCTAGAGCGCATCAGCAATCACCATCCAGCCGCCGGCGCGAGCTGGCGGCTTTTGCTTTACTTGCTCGTGTAGGGACGGACGCATTCGTCCGTCCAAGCCGAGCGCAGCTCGGCAGCCTTTACAGCCGTCGAAAATCTTCCTGCGACGCCCAAGCGAGATGCACCATCCATTAAGCAACACAGCAGCAGACCAGGCCTGAGGATTCCATGTCCAAAATCAACATCGCCGAGAAGTTCGCCAACATCACCGAATACTACAAACCCCGCATCGCCGCGGAGCTCAACGGACAACACGTAAAGTTCGTCAAAGTGAACCGCGAGTTCGTCTTCCACCATCACGACAACGAGGACGAGATGTTCCTGGTCGTCAAAGGCCGCTTCCGCATGGATTTCAGCGACCATCACGAATGGATCGAAACGGGCGAGTTTATCGTAGTGCCGCGCGGAGTGGAGCATCGTCCGGTCGCAGAGCAAGAATGCTGGGTCGTCCTGTTTGAACCGGCCACAACGCTGAACACCGGCAACGTCAAGAACGAGTTGACTGTGCACGAACTGGAGCGAGCCTAGTCTGTGGTAGAGGTTCTCCCCTGCTACTTCAACGTTAGGAAAGCGACACCGTAGCCGTTAAGAGTTACGGAAATCTGAGGCGCGGGTGTAACTGCGGAGGCTACCGGTCCGCTGACCACGTTGGTGTTGGCATCGATCGTCAGGAGACTGCCCGAGCTGAAGTTCCCCCAAGCGGACGTGTCGATCAGAATAGTACGCGGTGCGCCGGGACCGTTATTGTCGCCGGATGATTGGACAGCATAGTTCGCGACCATCACGACAACGCTGCCATCGCCGTTGACCACCGGCAGAGTCTCTATATCGGATGTGTCCGTAGTCGTATAGCTCAATAGCTCCGCACCAGTCGGTGAAGGAAAAGTCCGCTTCAGCCAATAGTCCACCCAGTAGCTCAATTGGAGGGCTCCGGTGGAATAGTCAACCTCGCCGAATTGTTTGTCGGCGTCAAAGTCCCAGTGATACAGGGCCTGCACCCCAGCCTTGCCAAGCTGCGAAAAAACGTAGGGACGCCAAGCGGCAAAGAACGCGCTTGAGCCTCGTAAGTCCGTGACAAAAGTGCCGCCATTGCACGCACTGATGCCGCCACCCTTGTCGAAGTCGGCATTGACGTTGTTCTCCGTAACCCACACTGGAACCGAGGTGAGTGCTGGGTTCGTCTGCATTTGCGCATGGATGTCTCCCACTTCGCTTACGAAGTCCGGGATCGTCGAAAATAGCTGGGCGTCGCTGTCTTTCTGGTTGCAGGTCGAGTAGAAGTGCGTCGCCAGCACATCCACGTGAGCGGTCACGCCGGTGACGAAGACGGGCATAAACGTATTCGCCAATCCGGTATAGTCGCCGAGTTCCAGCGCCGCAAATTTCAGAGTCGGATCTACTGCCTGCATCGCCGGCACCACGGCGTTGTAAAGCTGCGTATATTGCGTGGAATCCAGGTTATTGAAGTTAGGTTCGTTGTAGATACCCCACCAGGTAATAGGATAGGCGCTGGGCGAAACGTGGAACAAACCATCGCCGGATGTAAAGCCTCCCGTGTTGTAGTAGTGCACCAGATTCTGCGCGTAAGCCGCGAAGCTCGTATAAGAGGGATCGAGAAAATTATGATTCGCGTCGTACATGAATGCCGGCGCCGCCGCAATCTGAAACTCCGGACTATGGTCGCCGACGCCCAGCACCGGCTGTGTGACGTCGTCCAAAACAGTGAAATCCCACGTATTCGCCGTCGTCTGCGGAATTCCCTGCGAAACACCCTGCAATCGGATATGTGCCGGCTGCAGGTTTCCTAGAGGCGTGGTCGCCGTTGGATTCAGAGTGAAGAACTGATTGTCCCACTCCGCCGGTTGGAACGACGTGGACATGGCGACGTCAAAACCGCCGCTCTTCGTGATGCCGATCTGGGCCACCGCTCCAACCACCAGCGACAACGCCGACGAACTGCTGACGGTGCCATCGCTGGCGGTGACGGTCAGTGGATAAGTTGCCGCCGCGGCCGATGAGGCGGAGAATGCGATGCTGCCGCTATTCAAAGAACCGGGCGATTGGATGGTCGCCGTCGCGCCCGTCGGTAATCCCTGCACGGTGAGTGTTACGTTCCCAGTCGTGCCCTGGCGGGTGAGCGTGACGTTGACCGTGGCGGCGGGTTGACCGGAAAACACCAGCGCAGAAGCGGGTGAAAACGACAGCGACAGGTTGCCCATGAGATTGGAGTTTCCTCCTCCACCACAAGCGGACAGGCCGAGCAGGGAGAGAGCGAGAAGCGAAGCAAAAGTTCGCATGCGGCAGCCATTATATCGTCAAGTTTGGGAGACTACCGAAGGGACGGAGAGGATCAGATTGCGGGAGTGAACGGGCAGCATCTGCTTCCGAAGGAGGTTACCGAAGCTATGAAGCGATACGTGGATACGAACGGGAGTCTTCCCGCAGACTGCTAAACTTCCAGGTATCGAAACTACGAGATACCTGACCTCATGGAAATCACCGTTTACTCCGCCCTCTGGTGTCCCGATTGCCGGGAGGCGAAGCGGTTCCTCGATCGGTACAAGCTTCCGTACACCGACATCAACATCGAGACCACTCCAGGAGCCGCCGATGAGGTCGTCAAGCGGACGGGCAAACGCGCCATCCCGCAGTTTGTGATTGATGGAGAATGGGTCCAGCCCTACCGTCCGGGCGAAGGCTTCCTCTACGAAGAGATGGCAAAGCGGCTGGGGATCGAAGACTCGCTCGTGTAGAGACGGGGCTTGCCCCGTCTCCGGCAGCGAGGCACTGCCGACACGCGGCAAGCCGCCTCTCTGCCGGGATACTTCAGTTACCTTTGGCCTTCTCCCACCCGACTTCTGTACCCTACACTCCGTGGCCCGAATGCGTCAGGATAGTGGCTACCCGGACATCTACCTTCATGCCGGGCCTGACGGCTCATGTTCAATTCCGATAGTGGGGAAAACGACGTGGTTGAAACCTGGCAGCGGTTTGTGCAGGGACTGCTGGGCGTGCTGGCCCTGGTGGGCGCCGGACTGATGGCACACTACTACGCTCCCCCGGAGACCAGCGGGCTTGCGCAGCAGGTGCACCAACTCTCGCGCCAGGTGGCCGATCTGGAACGGCAGCAATCTGTGTCTGCGGCGGCGGTGGACGATGCGCGGGATTCCGTCGCTTATATCTACGGGATCTATCACGTGTCCGGCCATGGGCAGGATTTTCGCGCGCGCGTGGCGGGGACTGGCTTTGTCGTGGCACCCGGACTCCTGGCCACCAATCGGCATGTCGCCGAGCCCTGGTACGGCGACCGCGAAGTCGCGGTGGCATTGCGGCAGGGCGGAACCCCGGTGCTGGAAACGCTGGTGGCGTATTTCCCTGGTTCGCCGCTTCCCGTAAACCTGGAAACGGCCGTGCTCGCCAAACACGGCGATCTGGCTGTGTTACGTCTCGAAACAACCGCCTTTACGAAGAAACTGCGTCCTTTGACTCTGTCCCAGGCGCTGCCGCATGTGGGCGAGTCGGTAAGCGTGCTGGCCTATCCGATGGGTGTGACGGGTATGGTGGCGAAGTCGCCGGCGATAGTGTATGAGCGGCTTTCGTCGCATCCGGACAACGCCGAAACGGCAGGGGGACTGGC
>DATFVD010000645.1:0-7226 GCA_035260505.1 Terriglobales bacterium | reverse complement strand
CTAAAACACACCCAGCTTCTTCTTCTTTTTCAGATTCTTCGCGGTGGCAACTTTGGCCGTGGTCTCGACCGGCTTGGTCTGCTTTGCGCTCGCGCCCGAGTCGATGTACCCGGACTTGATGTCGATGAAGGCTTCTTCGCGGAGCGTGGTCAGAAAGGTGCGGAGCGCCGGCTGCAGTTTCTGCATATACAACGCATCCTGGATGCGCGGCTCAACTTCCTTCATCGTGGGAACGCCCGCCATCTGATGCTCGCTAGCCTGCAGGATCACGTAACCCTGCTTGGTACGAATCACCTCCGTGACGTCACCGGCCTTCAGCGCGAAGACCTTGTCTTCCAGTTCTTTTGAAAGCGTGCCGCGCTTGAATAAGCTGAGGTCGCCGCCGTCTTTCGCCGATGGTCCATCGGAGTACTTTTTCGCCAGATCTGCAAACTTTGCGCCTTTGTGAAACTGGTCGAGCACGTCCTGCGCCTTGGCTTGGGCGGCGGACAGCGCTGCTTCCGTCTCCGCGTCCGATGGCGGCTCGGGCTTTCCGTCCGCGCCAGCGGGTTTGGTGGGCGTCTTCGGTGCGATCAGAATTTCGCTCAGGCGAACCTGCTCGGGCCGTTCCATCTCCGCGCGGTGCTGCTCATAGAACTTCTTCACGTCTTCCTTGTTCATGGCCATGTGCGAACCCACTTCCTGCCCAATCACGCGCTGCGTGACGATCTGGTTGCGCAGATTCTGCTTGAAGTCTTCATACGAAGCTCCCTGCGCCTCCGCCGCCTTCTCCAGTTCTTCCATGGTTTCGAGTTTCATCTCCTTGCGCATTTCATCCAGGCGTTTGACGAGTTCCGTGTCGCCTGTGATGCCGAGGTCCTTGCCCTTTTGCAGCAGGAGCTGCTGGTCGATCAGATCGCGCAGAACGTCGCGTTGCTTGTCGGCAAAGGCGCGGTCGGCATTCGCCGGGTCCTGCTGCTGAACCTCCTGCTTGAGCTGATCGCGGCTGCGGACGTATTCCGTGCGCGTGACAATTTCGTTGTTTACCCGGGCGATGATCTCTTCGACCACCGTATCGGCCGGCGACAGAGATGGGAGCAACAGCGCGTAGCCAACAGCCAACAGCAGGGGAAGTCCGGTCTTCTTCATTAGGGCTCTCTCGAAACCTGGGGTAAACCCGGGAAAAATTTGTTTTCCTATTTTACGCCGCAAGCAGCGTGAAGGCCAAGCGTGGAGCCAGTCAGGATCACGAAGGGTCTTGGTATTTCCTTCGTGTACCTTCAGTAGCCTTTGTGATCAACGGGTTGGATTGCCTAATTTCCGCGCGTCAGCGTCAGCGCGGTCACGTCGTTGTGCTTGGGAGCCATGTGCATGAAGTCCTGCACGCCTTGCAGGATGCGTTGGGAAAGGTCTCTCGCCGAAGCGCGTCCCGTCTGCAAGACGCTCTTGACCCCGTCCAAACCAAATTCCAGCTTCTTCGACTCGGCTTCCACCACGCCGCGTGAGACCACCGCCAGCGACCCGTTTTGTCCCAGGCCGACGATGCGGGCATCGGTCGGAGCGAGTGAGAACAGCCCGAGCGGCAGCCCGGTCGCGGGCAATTCCACGACGCTTGCGTCGTCCCATAACAGGCCCGGTGTGTGCCCTGCATTCACGTAGCAAACCGTGCCCAGCTCTTCGTTATAGCAGCCGGCGAAGGCAGGACAACTGCGTACGCCTCGAGCGGCGCGCATGATCTCAAGATTCAGCCGGCGCGACAGTTCGATCATCGCTTCCGATTCGTTCAATTCGGACGCGGCGAAAATCTCGTGACCCGACGAGCGGAAACAAGCCTGCGCGGCTTCCAGCACGGGACCGCTGGTTTCGCGTTTGCCGGCGACGTCGAGCAATCCGAAAAGAAAACGCTGCGGGCTCACACGCAGGAAATCGTGAAGATCGCCTCCGGCGCGCGAGGAAAAATAAGCGACTGCCAGGTCAGCGCCCTGGAGCGCGGGCGTCTCCCCCTGGACGATCTCCGGCACTTCCTCCACCGTTGATCCGAACCTGAGTCGTGAAAGCAGGCCTGCCATGACCGGCGAAATTTAGCACAAAGTGTGGGGCGGGGCAATGAGCAGGACGTGCTAGAGGAAAGTGGCCGCCGAACCACTGGCCGGAACGGGAATCCCCCATCCCAAGCCTTTAATCCTCTAGTTTGCGGTCCGCAAATCCAGGCCTCATCGGCGCCGGGAAAACGGGCATGTCCAGGAATCCAGCGCCGGAAGGGCGCCCAAGCTTAGCCCGGCGCTTCCGCGCTGGGGGGAGTAAAGGAAATGAGTCAGGGCCCGGAGGGACGACCGAGTTCCCGCGAACCCCCGCATTTAGCCCGTGACTGCTGTCGTAGCTTTTCCTTCTTCGTCCTTCGATGAGCGACACTACGATGAGCGACCCCACTTACTTACGCTTCCTTTAAGCAGATGTTAGAACTTACAAACTACAGTTAGAAAGGTATTGACTACCGGTAAGCTTGTGAGGATAATCCTGTACTTTCTCGGATGCCGCATAGGCCCCCCTAATCTGCAGCCGAGTTGAGAGCTTTCTCCCCCATTACTCTGATTTGCGGAAGGACCTTATGAAGCGCAGCTACTTCGCCTGTCTCCTGCTGTGTTTGACCACGACATTCTTGTTCTCCCAGTCGAATTCTGTTCCCTTGATCAATTCAAGCGCACCGATTGCGTCTCCGAGCGCGATGTCCCCGGTGAATGCCGCGACCGACCCGAAGGCTCAAGCCAGGATTCTCGACAGTTATGGCAAGTTGCCGCTGAGCTTCGAAGCGAATCATGGGCAAGCCGATGGCCAGGTAAAGTTTCGTTCGCGCACTGCGGGCTACACGCTTTTTCTCACGGGAGACGAAGCCGTGCTCGCGTTGCGCGCGGGAAATGCCGCGGGAAAAGCGAAGACCAAGTTCCCCGTAGAGACGCGGCTTGCCGCGTCTCCGGAAGCGAAGTCCGGCCCAATCCCCGAAAGCACGCCCGGCGCCGTGCTGCGCATGAAGCTGCACAATGCCAACCCCGCCGCCAAGGTTACTGGCACGGACGAACTCGCGGGCACGAGTAACTACTTCATTGGCAGTGATCCGACGAAGTGGCGGACGAACGTTCCGACTTACGCGAAGGTGAAGTACGAAGGAATCTATTCCGGCATCGACCTTGTTTACTACGGCAACCAGCGGCAACTGGAGTATGACTTCGTGCTGCAACCGGGAGCGAGTCCACAGGCGATTCGGCTGGGGATTGCGGGCGCCAAGCAACTGCGGCTGGAACATGGCGACCTGGTGCTCACGAGCGCGGGAGGCGACGTGCATTTGCGGTCTCCGCACATTTACCAGGAGGCGAATGGGGTTCGGCGCGAAGTTCGCGGCGGATATGTGATGAAGAGCAAGAACGAAGTGGGATTCGAGGTTGCTGGGTACGATCGGCGCCGAGCGCTGGTAATTGATCCGGTGCTGGCATATTCGACGTACCTGGGCGGAAGCGGCTCCGACTTTGCTTCCGCCATAGCCGTGGATTCTTCGGGCAATGCCTATGTGACCGGATCTACGCTCTCTACCGATTTCCCCATAGCAAAAGCTCTACAGCCCACGACTCACGGATACTATGAGGCCTTCGTGACCAAGTTCAATGGCGACGGCAGTGCCCTCGTTTACTCTACTTACCTGGGCGGGAGCGACTTCGACATAGGCTACGGCATTGCAGTGGACTCGGCGGGCAACGCCTACATAACTGGAAACACGGCATCGACCGATTTTCCCATGGTCAATGCCATCCAGGCCACCCTTGGCGGCGGCGAAGATGCGTTTGTGACCAAGATCAACGCCGACGGCAGCGCGCTTCTCTATTCCACATACCTGGGCGGAGGCGTTTACGACTCGGGTTCCGGCATTGCGGTGGACTCGGCGGGCAACGCCTACGTCGCTGGAGTAACGGAATCAACCGATTTTCCCACCAAGAATGCCATCCAGGGCACGCTTCACGGAACCAAGAATGCCTTCGTAACCAAGTTCAATGGCGACGGCAGTGCCCTCGTTTACTCGACCTACCTGGGTGGGGGCGGCACTGACTACGGCAATGGTATCGCCGTGGACTCGGCGGGCAATGCCTACATTACTGGACAAACTACCTCGACCAACTTTCCTACCGAGAATGCCGTCCAGGCCACCTTCGGCGGTGCGGAAGATGCGTTTGTGACCAAGTTCAATGCCGACGGCAGCGCGCTGGTTTACTCTACTTACTTGGGCGGGAGCGCCGCGGACATCGGCGCAGGCGTCGCCGTTGACTCTGCTGGTAATGCCTACATTACTGGAAACACTGGCTCGACCAACTTTCCTACCAAGAATGCCTTCCAAGCTGCGAATCATGGGGTGACGAACGCGTTTGTGACCAAGATCAACACCGATGGCAGCGCGCTCATTTACTCCACCTACTTGGGAGGGAACTACATCGACGCAGGCTACGGCATTGCAGTGGATTCGGGGGGCAAAGCCTACATCAGTGGATCCACGCAATCACCCGATTTTCCCACGGTCCATGCCATCCAGCGGAATTTCTGCGGTTGCGGGTTCGTGACGAACATTAACGCTGACGGCAGCGCACTCGCTTACTCTACCTTCCTGTGGGGACAGTCGGCTGCTAGCGGCGTCGCCGTCGACTCGGCGGGTAGTGCCTATGTGGCTGGGTCGGCAACGAATTACACAACAACGGCGGTCGCCTTTCAGCCGTCGATCAAGGGAAGTTTTGATGCGTTTGTCTCCAAGATTGCGGGGCAGACGTTTGTAAACTTCTCACCGACGAAACTGGCCTTTACTACGCAGGTGATTGGCCACACCAGCCTCCCTAAGAAGCTGATCTTGACGAACAACGGCTCTGGCACGCTCACCATCAACAAAATCTTCATCGGAGGCTTGAATCCCGGAGACTTTGCCGAAACCAACACCTGCGGCGCTTCGCTCGCCGCGGGCGCGAGTTGCACGATCTCCGCTACCTTCACGCCGTCGGCCAAGAACCTCAGGCAAGCCGGTTTGGGCGTCAGCGGCTCCGATCCGGCCAGCCCGCAGGCGATTCCGTTGAGTGGAACCGGGACCGTGGTCTCGCTATCGAAGTCACGGTTAGTCTTTGGAGACCAGACGGTGGGCACGACAAGCGCGCCCCAGAACGTCACCCTCACGAACGTAGGCACCACGCAATTGAACTTTACCGGAATCAGCCTTACCGGCCTGAATAAGGCGGACTTCTTCGAAACCAACACCTGTGGGACGAGCATCGCGGCCAAAGCGAGCTGCACGATTACGGTGACGTTCACCCCGAGCGCGACCGGGACGCGAAAAGCGGGGGTGAGCATCAAGGATGACGGAGGCGGTAGCCCGCAGGTCATATATCTGACGGGAACGGGGACCTAGGCAGGCTCGCACTCCGGCGCGAGTATAAACGCGGTCGTTCTTGCCGCAGTCAGGCGGCGGCGCACCCCCAGCTGGTTAGTCACAACGATCAAAGGCAACCCGCGCTTAGACTCTCCATTTTGATGTGGCCCACCCCGCCCTTGTCGAAAATGAGAATGTCATAACCGATCGTCGTGCCCCACTGCAACGCGACCATGTAGCCGCGCTGCGTCAGTCTGGACGCTACCAAGAACTCCCCGGCGAGCCGACTCAGGTTCTTCTTCTCATTACGGACCTTCGACTTGTTGATCTTTACCATAGCTAGATCGACCCAAGTACGTGGAGCACTTTCGCAGCGGCACGCCGCAGCTTGCTTCTGATCCCGCGCGCCGGCACTGGACCAAGGCCGAGACCATCTGGATTGTGCTCGATGTGCCACCGCGCTTCGAGCTTCACTTGGCTTTCCAGAAGCGCGCTTTCCATTCCAACCGCGCCGTGTATTACGAAGCGGTCAATAGGCTTCAGACTCGGCCAGCGCACCAGCGTCCAGATGATGTCGTCGCCGACTTTGCCCTTGGATTCCGAGGTGTAGTATTTCCAGTCGTCGACCATTTGAGACGGCTTCGACATGAAAAGCCATCTCTGTGTCACGAAAATTTTGTCGCACAGCTTCGAGTGAAGCGGCTTGCAGACCTTTGTCCGCAGGTCCTTCGCTTTGTACAACGCGACCAGCGCAGCCACGGAAACCGATACGGCGAGAACCACGTGAGGATGTGACTTCAGAATCGGAAACCAATCCTGCAAGAGTTGGAAGAAGTCTTTCATATCCCCGCAGGTCGCTCCCGAACGTCGAACACCTGGATGTTCCACCTCTGGAGAATCGCGATTGCCTCTTCCATCGCCACCGTCTGCGGTGTGAAGTAGATGACCGCGCGCATCTGACCTTCCGGAGGACTTATATCCACGTGCAGGCGCTTCCCATACTGATAGAAGCTCGGAATGTAGTGCGATCTCAGCTCATCGAGCAGCCGCTCCCATTCGTCGTGAGTGAGATTATTGGCTGGATAGAACCGCAGCACGATTCCCATCTCGTTGACGTGTGCAGTCATGTTGCGGAAAATCGGTGCCATCTGTGCCGTTCCTCGTTGCCCGACATTGTACAGATAATTCGAGGCAAACAAGAAAGGCCGCTCAGATCGAGCGGCCTCTTGGTAGATCGTTCAACCAAGGTTGTTAGGTTGATCGGTTACTCGTTGAGCTGAACGTCACCGTGCCTGACGCGCTGTTGCTAACCATTGTTTGCTACTGGTTTAGTCAGATTAAGTTCGACAGGGCTGTGCGCCTCGCCTCCGGCGATGATTCCGAGTGCCAACATCAGGCAAACGGCGAACGCCGCGAGTCGCTGCTTTGTGGTCCGCAACCAGATGTCCCAGTATGAATGAGTGCGTTTTCTTTTTTTTGATTTCATAAAATGGTAACTCCTTCCCCGATGCTACCCTCGGTCCGCCGGCACGGTCAATGGTCCGTTGGTTGGTCGGTTATCACTTCTTGGTTGCTCCCTCCAACAGCTTCAGTGTTTCCTCACGTGAACGCAACAGGAAAAGGTCCCGTCGCCAAAATTCGCCGCTCTCCGAGCCGCCTTTTTTCATCGCCAACAAGTGTGACGGCCATCACAGACACACAATCAGCCATGCGCGACAATGGTGACGGCCTCAGTGCGGGAGCGCGTTAGGAGCAAGCCAATCCAAGGTTGGGATCTTGGGCTAACTCCTTAGTTTTGTAGATGATAGAAGTAACTCATTTGTATTGAAGCATTTGCAAGGAATTGGGGGGGGGG
>DATFVD010000644.1:0-3025 GCA_035260505.1 Terriglobales bacterium | reverse complement strand
GTCATCGTGTTAGTCGGCTTCGCTTTGTTCATCTTGATGGCAATGGGAGCCGGCCACTGAAGAATTCGGCGCGCTACGACGAAAACTTTTCCGAAGTCGCGGAGCAGCTGACTGCTATCCGGATCCTGCGCCGTTACGGTTACTTGTACGTAAACGTTGACCAATAGATGTCCAACGCCCGGTGTCGGCCGCGCGGTCGAATCACTATAGTGTTAGTGTTCGGAAGTAGTTCGCAGCCTCAATCCGCGGTCCGGGTTCTCGTCGAGCGAAATGGAATTCAATTCCCGTCGCCGCCTTGCCCGTCAACCAGGCGAGTGCTTCCGCGGCGGCCGCTTTCAACACGGGGACGGTCGCGGCGTCGGGGTTGAACTCTTTCCCCTTCTCGATGCCGAGCGGGAGGAGCATGCCCATCATTTGCAGATCGCGGGGCTGCACGGTCTCTTCGTTCAGCACGCGGGAGAGATTGGTGAAGAAGGTTTCGTCATAATTCACGAGGCCGTTGTACATTACGTCGGTCATGTCGAGGAGACGCTGCGCGGGTGGGTTGGCGGCTTTCGAGAGCGGGTAGATTTTCACCTGCTTCACGAGGTCGTTGCCCGCCTGCACATCCTTCTCGGAGTAAGATGCGAGGATGGAGCGCAGCAGGGTCATGGTGTTGTAGGTCGCGGGACGCACCGGGGTGTAGCCGCCCGGCACGTCGCCCTTGTAGTCAGGCGGCAGCACGAGGTACTTGCCGCCCTTGCCCTCGAAGCCAATGTCCGTCTGCGGCACATACCAGGCGTCTTCGATGGTGCCGTAGAAGCTGGCGCCGGGAACGGCGGGCGGCAACTCCACCACCACCGGCCCGTCCTGCCGCGTGTTGATGAAGAAATACATGTAGCGCGTGTTGACGTTGGGCGTGGGCGACTGGTTCTTCCAGCCGCCGCCTTTGGGCCACCAGACGATGTCGTTGTAGGTGGCCTTGCCATCGCGGAAGGCGGCCTGCTTCACCGCATCCTCGCCGACGAGCGGCAGGCCCCAGATGACGGCGTCCACGGCTCGGCGTTCCACCGTGCGGCGGTGGAGTTCCGCGCTGGTGAAGGTCTGGGCTTGGGTGGAGTTGAAGCTGGCGAGAGCAAGCGCCAGCAGGACGAAGGTGCTAGGAATGAGTCTCATGGATTTGGTTTTGGCTTGGGATAGTGTGCTGAATGTTCAGCAAAAAGAAGAGGTATGACTAGATCCGTTTGGTTCGACCGTTCACCGTCACTTGAGAAGATGAAACCGCGTGCGACACCAAAAGCTTCGGGCAGAAAGTCATCCAAGACTTGCCGGATCGCTTCCGCGCGAGCCTCGCCAGCTGAGACGGCGTGATCGATATCCCGAACGATTCGCTTCGATTGTTCCAGGAGGTCCTGGGAGATGTTCCGCATGTAGTCGGGGAAGTTCATTAGCGCAGGCTACATACCAATACATACCAAATTTGTTCGCAATAGTGCGTGATTTCCCGCTTTTTTGCGCATAGTCTTCACTTACCAGACTTTGGTAAGTAATCAGATCTTTGCCTTTAATGGAGCGGCTTAGTAAGCATTTAAGCGGTGTCCGAGATGGTGGTCGAATGAACGACCGAAAAGTTGGGACACTGCTCTGATTAAGAGGTCCTCTATGAGGGCTCGCCCCGGTCGCGCACGCTGATCAGAGACGCAAAGAAGATGGTTGTTACCGCGATCATTGACTCACCTGATAAATCAGTTCACGGGTAGATCGACGCAAAGACCGAAGTGGATAACGGGAGCGAGTCGAGCTACTTCACCAATTTTGCAAGCAGGCACTGGGACCGGATATTGATGAAGCGAAACAAAAACCCGTCGATCGTGGCGTTCGCGAATGAGACCGCCAGTACTTTGTGGGGCCAGTAGTTGGCTGGCGCATTGATATGACGCGGTGTTCCCAAAGCCAATTCGGGCGCGCTCCTCTTCGAGATAATCCGGCTTCAGCGTCGTTGTGTAAACGGGCGGTCATGGCTGTTGATTCACGATGCCGTTACCGCAGCTCATCTGGGAGGACCCATAATTGGCAACCGTCTCCAATTTCGCGCGGTTGTCCCAAGCTACCCAAATCTCCCTCAAATGGGTGTAGGCTTTCTAAATAGAAGTTATAATCATTGTCACTGTCCAACCTGGCTTTCTGAAGTACCAGTTGCCGAAAGCGGCTCTCTGTTAGGGTTCTAGGGTCCCACCTGAAACCTTCGGTTTCGACACAGTGCCGAGGCATACGAATCACCGTGGCCGAAGGCGCGAAGCTGCCACAGGAGACACAGGAGTCCCGTTACTTTGACCGCATGACGCAGAGCTACCCCATCCACCCTGAGGTCTTTGCGCAGCTCTATGAGCAGTGGACGACGATTGATGGATTCCAACGCACGCGCGGCGTGCTCAAACTCATGGCCAAGGTCATCTATCGTCTATGGCAGGACAACAACAAGGACCTAATGATCCTCCCCGGCAGTCTACCGCTCTACGACGGCAGTGCGCGCAACAAACTGATCTACTATCTCGGCCCCGGCTGGGATCCGGTGATGGACCGGGACGTTGATGGAGAGAGGGCCGAGACCACAATACTGGAAACGAAGGAGACGCGATTCGGCTCCGTCCAGGCCGCGCGCAGAGTCGCGCGGACGGTGTTCCTGAGCAGCGCGCCATCGTCAGTAAATGCAAAGCCTGGAATACGCGGCATCGACCGCGCGCGAGTGTTGCTGGGCTGTCTACAACCCGGCCAAACTTCCTCTCTCTACTCCGATGCGCTGAATCGATTGGCGGATCAACTCCACTACCTGAACTCCTCCGGTGATAGGACGCAGGATGCGACCCGCTATTGGTTCGACACCCGCGCAAATCTGCGCCGAGAGATGGAAGAGCGGAAGAAGCGGTTCGAGGATAAGAATGAAGTGCGCGGACGAATGGCGGAGGTCGTCAAGAAGCTCGCTGCTGGTGCAACATTCTTTGACGGCACGCATATCTTCACGCCGCACAGCGATGTCCCCGATGAT